>JARGFM010000021.1 GCA_029210725.1 Bacteroidales bacterium
ATATTGAAGGATCACTTGATCGCATATTTCTCCTTATTAATCCAAAAATCGAGTTTAAGAAAGGTGAGATTAATCTAATGTCTATTCATAAATCTAAAGGACTTCAGGCAGAATATGTATTTATTGTGGGATTAGTAAGTGGTATTTTACCTAACAAGAACCGTGGACTTGATACAATCGAAGCTCAGCGGAGACAGTTATATGTTGGAATGTCAAGAGCTCGAAAGGAGCTCTATATTATCTCAAATACCTACTGGGAAGCTGAATATATTCATACGGTAGATGCTCAGCAATTTAAATGTGCATATTGGATCAAAAGTAAACCAAAAAAATACGCTGGGAAGATTTCTTCTTTTCTTGGAGAGTTAGTGGAAAAACCGGAAGCGTTGACCATCCTTCGCCGGAATGAGATAATTTAGATAAACTTCAGAATACCAAGGCATATAGTTGATCAACCAGATCGGCCTGAAGTGGTCATCTTGCTAGTTTGTTCCATCTACTTGAGAGGACTACTATTTTGATGAAGATTTTGTCAGAATCAGACAAAACCTAGCACAAACCTAGCACAAAAGAAAACCACCTATACAAATGTGTGTATAAGTGGTTGATTATTAAGTAGCGAGAGGGAGAATTGAACTCCCGACCTCATGATTATGAATCATGCGCTCTAACCATCTGAGCTACCTCGCCATCATGTTTTTGGAACCGGGTCGCGTACCGGACTCTTTCGGGCTGCAAATATATAATTTTTTTGGATTTACAGCAAAGGGATTCAGACCGGGAGTTAGTCGCGGGGTTTTCGTATATTACAAAATGCAAGCATTGGAAGAAGTCAATGATGGGAATTGTTTCGGATAAATTGGATGCTGTCTGGCAATTGATTATATACCTGGGGGCCTTCGGGATCGTGGCTGTGGCGGCTGGGAAAGTGGCCAGGGTATTTCAAAAGGTAAAGCTGCCGCTGATCACCGGATTCCTGATTATCGGCCTGTTTTCAGGTCCGGAGGTACTTGGACTGATTGAAAAGGAGGCGCTTTCAGAGCTTGGTTTTGTCAATGAAATAGCCCTGGCATTTATTGCTTTTGCAGTGGGTTCGGAACTATACCTGAATGAGCTTCGGAGCAGGATGAAGAGCATAATCTACATGATGATCACGCAGGTGATCATCACCTTCATTCTGGTTAGCCTGGCCATGTTCCTTCTTCTCGATCTGATCCCATTTGCCGGGGAGATGAAAGCGGCAGCGCGGATTACTGTTGCGATGCTGGCCGGAACCATTGCCATTGCCCGCTCGCCCGCTTCTGCCATTGCCATTATCAATGAACTGCGTGCCAGGGGGCCTTTTACACAAACAACTCTTGGGGTGACCGTTTTAAAGGACTTCGGGGTTATTATTTTTTTTGCGATTATTTTCACGCTTTCCAAATCCCTGGTCCGGGAAACGGCATTCAGGCCCATATATATTTTGCAGGTTTTGCTTGAACTGCTGGCTGCATTTGGTTTGGGTTTCGTGGTCTGGCTGATGCTCCGGGCCATCCTGTCGCTGAAGGGAATGGTTCCATTGAAAAAGGGCCTGGTGCTCCTGACAGGTTTTTTAGTTTATCTTTTCACCAAACTGGCGGGGGATTATTCCGGCATGCACGGGGGACCGGAACTTCATATCGAACCACTGCTGATCTGTATTATTGGGAGTGTTCTGGTGACCAACTATTCGGTTTACCGGAATGATTTTACCAGGATCGTCAAGGAGCTGGGACCTTATGTGTATATCCTTTTTTTCACCCTAACCGGTGCCATGATCTCCCTGGAGGTGGTGGCTGCCCTGTGGTTTATCACCCTGATTATATTTGGTGTTCGGCTGGTCTCCCTGTTCCTGGCTGGATTCAGCGGTAGTGCACTGGCCGGGGATCCTTCCATTTTCAGAAGAGTATCCTGGATGCCCTATGTGACTCAGGCCGGGGTAGGAGTTGGACTGGCTACGATTATTGCTGTCGAATATCCCGGATGGGGAACTGAGTTTGCAACAATCATGATCTCCGTGATCGTGTTAAACCAGATAGTGGGTCCCCCCCTGTTTAAGTGGGCGCTTCACCTGGTTGGTGAGGTTCACGTAAGGTCCGACGGAAGTTATGATATGCAGCGGAAGGTGCTGATTTTCGGATGGGAGAATCAATCCCTGGCGCTGGCCAGCCAGCTGCGCAAGCAAAACTGGGAGGTGGAATTTGTGGTGACGGACCCCACCGTGGAGGCGATCGGGAACAAGGAGTTTCTGGTTCATGAGTTTTTGGGAACAGACCATCTGTCTTTAAGAAAATTCAATACAGAGAGTGCCGATACCATTCTCTGCCTCCTGTCGGATGAACTTAACTATGCTATTTGCGAAACAGCATATGAACATTTTGGTACCAGAAATCTGATTGTCAGACTGAATGACCGGGAGTACTACAAGAAATTTCACCAGATCGGGGCGATGGTGATCGATCCGCCCACGGCCATGGTTTCCCTGATGGAACATTTTGTAAGATCGCCCATTGCCACCTCCCTGTTACTGGGAATGGATGAGAGTCAGGATTCCATTGATATTGAACTGAGGAACTCGGATTTCCACGGCCTGACCCTGCGGGATTTTCGACTTCCCTCCGATGTGATCATCCTGTCGGTGACACGGGGCGATCACCCGATCATTTCCCATGGCTATACCCGGCTTCGGCTGGGCGATGTGGTTACCCTGGTGGGTTCTAATGAGAGCCTGGACAGGGTCAGACTTAATTTGCAAGGATATTAGACGATGAAAAGCAGATCTTACCTGATAACGATGATACTGCTGCTGGCGGGAAGCTCCTGCAGCCACAAATATGACGCAGGAACACTGGGCCTGGAGTTTTATCAATGGAACCTGTGGCAGGATACCGGGGCGGATCCGGGAAATGAGCTGCCTTCCTGCGGCTGGGAGGAGCTGCATCGCGGAATGGGTTTGCTGGTAAGGATCCCGGCAACCATTGAGGAACATTTCCCGGGAACGGAAGAGCCGGGTGTTTACTGGTACCATTGCAGGTTTACGCTTCCCGAACAATGGGATGGCAGGCCTGTCTCGCTGATTTTTAAAGAAACGGGTCCGACAGCTTTCGTATTTCTGAATGAGATACGGGCGGGTTTTTTCCAGGGAGAGGAGGGGGTCTTTGAGCTGGATGTATCAGAAAGTATTTTTTATACCAGGGACAACCATCTCAGCCTGAGGATCAGCACTTCCGGGGGAGTAAAGTCGGGGAAGCATTCAGGTATTAGCGGTACCGTCCTGGTTCAGCCGGCCACCGGTAAAGAGGAGATCCGGAAACTCACAGAATAAAATCCAAGGAGTTATGGGAATCATATTGAATAAAATTGAAGAGAGAAGGGTCCTGGTATCGGATGGTGCCTGGGGGACCTTCCTGCACCAGAAGGGCTTAAAGTCGGGCGAATGCCCGGAACTCTGGAACCTGGACCGTCCCGGGGATGTGCTGGATATCGCCCGTTCGTATGTGGAGGCGGGTGCAGATATCATACTGACCAACAGCTTTGGCGGTAGTCCGTTGAAACTGGAGAGGTACGAACTGGAAGACCGGTGCTACGAACTGAACAGAAGTGCTGCTGAGATTTCAAAAAGAGCAGCGGGTAACAGGGTCCTGGTGATGGGCTCCATGGGTCCCACCGGCAAGATGGTGATGATGGGAGAGGTAAATCCGCAAGAGGTATATAAAGGTTTCAGGGAGCAGGCCAGAGGGCTGGCCGACGGCGGGGCCGACGGGATTGTCATCGAGACCATGAGCGATCCCGAGGAGGCGCGGATAGCGATCGAGGCCGCCAGGGAAGCAACTGAGCTCGATATTGCCTGTACCTTTACTTTTTCCTGGAACCAGGACGGAGCCTACCGGACCATGATGGGTACCGATGTGGGAGCCTGCATGGAGATGGCCAGATCGGCCGGTGCGGCCATCATAGGGGCCAATTGCGGGAACGGGACCGCCGGGATGATCGAGATCGTCAGGGAGATTCGGGCACTGGATGCTTCCATACCGGTGCTGGTCCAAGCCAATGCCGGGCTGCCGGTCTACCGGGACGGGAAGACGGTATTTCCCGAATCGGCCGGCGAAATGGCTTCGCAGATAAAAGAGCTGGTAGCAGCTGGTGCAAATATTGTGGGCGGGTGCTGCGGGACCACGCCGGAACATATCCGGCGCATGGTACAGGTTATCAGTGGCCTGTAATAAATCCGGACGGTTTATTTGATCACTTCGTTGCGCCAGAGGTCCAGGTGGTAGGAGGGACCGTCGGCATTCCAGACTTTGGAGACAATATCTATATCGCCATCGCCATCTACATCGCCCAGCTGGGCATCGTGCCAGCCCGGGTTGTCCAGGTGGATGATATATGGTGTGAACTGAGGGAGCCTGGCCCCGTTACTGTACCAGATCACCCCCCGTTCTTTGAGTCCCCGGGGCTTCATGGCCACCAGTCCGTCGCTCTCCATATAGACATCGGGGTCTTCCTGTTCACCTGCAAAAATATCGGGAAAGCCATCCAGGTTGAAATCGGCCACTCCCAGGGAGTGAAAGGACCCGGTGCCCTCTGTATCTCCGCTGCGGGCAGGCGGATCGGGCAGCTGGAAGGAGGTCCATGATTTCTCTTCTCCCCCGTTTTTTACCCAGTAAACATGAGATCCTCCGGTGTCGCAGTGACTGTATACAATGTCATTGATCCCGTCGCCATCCACATCGGTGATCCATGACCGGGTGCTCCGGCCATAGGAGGCATGGGGAACCGGCACAAAGGGCCAGAGGTGTTCTTCCCAGCTTCCCGTGCCATCCCCGGGATTTTCGTACCAGAATCCGGGTATAATTACATCCGGGTCCCCGTCTCCATCCAGGTCTCCGTGGCCGCATGGTGCTGTGCCGCCATGGTCGTGGTGCCCCGAGCTGATGATGTGCTCGCGCAGGGTATTGGAGGTGTTGTACCAGGCCAGTTTGTTTCCATCGTAAACCAGGATATCCATCTCCCCATTTCCGTTGATATCGACCGTGGCCGCATCGTGCCCGCCGGCCTTGATCAGGGAACCTTTCCAGGGAACATCGGGATAGTCGGCCAGGATCCCGGGATTCCTGAACCAGATTCCATTGAACATCACATCCATCCATCCGTCGTGATCGATATCGATGGGGGTGCTCCCCAGGGTATTGGCGAAGGTCTCACCGGAACCCACCAGGTGCTGGATCCAGAGAGAGTCGTTGATTCGTTCATACCAGTAAGCAGACAGGGTATTTCGTCTGGAAATGGCCACATCCAGGTCGCCGTCGCCATCATAGTCTGCCAGGGCGGGGCCACCGGTCCCCCAGGATGATCCGGGAAGCACCGGGTCAATGCTAAAGTGCCTCCAACGGGCTTGGGATTGCTCCTGGGACTTCAGGGGTGAAATGGCCAGGGCAAAAAGAGAAAGAAAGGTCAGGATTTTCATGGATGAACTGCTTTCCAATAAAAGTAAGCAAATCTTCAGAAAACTCCTCTAAAAGGACATGTTCATGTAAAGGGTGGGGGTGAAGGGAACCGCCTCGGCATGGATGCTGATGCTGGTGGTCTGGGAATCGGGGATCAGGATCACATTGGAGTACTTGATGTTCTCGTGATTGAATACATTCAGTACCGAGATCCCGGCCTCGAAGTGGTAATTCTTCACGTTCAACCGGTAGATCAGGGCCAGATCGAGCCGGTTGTAGGGATAGCGCTCTTCCTCCACGTAGTTATCCACCAGGTCTTCTATGCTTGCCAGGGGAGTACGGAACCCGGAACCATATACATAGTTGGCGGAGAGGAAGAAGGGACTGAAATTCAGCAGGAGGGCCCCTTTGATCTCGTGGCGCTGGTCCTGGGGGGCAAAGCGGTAATCCACCTCATCGGGCATGTAGGGGAAGTGTTCTTCGGTTCTGCTCCAGGTATAGGAGGCCCATACCTCGTGTTTCCGGAAATACTGTTTTACCAGCAGGTCCGTCCCGTACATGCGGGCATCCCCCTGGTAGACTTCCTGGATCCCCTCCCTCCAGAGATCCACGTGGCGGGCGATCCCGCTGGTCGTTTTATAGAAACTCTCCACTCCCAGGGTGAGGCCTCCGCTCCGGAAGGTGAGCCCGCCTGCCAGGTGATTGGCTTTCAATACCGGAACATCTGTGTTATTGCTGATCTCCCATAAATAACTGCTGTTGCCCAGTTCGTCGATCACCGAGGTCTGGGAAATAAACTGCCTGTAGATGCCTGCGGCACCATTCAACCTCCAGCGATCGCCCAGGTCGAAGGAAAGCTGGATCCTGGGCTGGAGGTAGATCTGCTCGAGCTGGACGGGATAGTCGATCCGGATACCGGGCCGGATGCTCAGCCTGGGTCCGGGCCGGATCTCATCCTGCAGGAACATCCCTACGCGGTGCGACTGCTCGGCTGAACTGCTGACCGTGTTCTCCAGACTGTTTTTCCGGAATGCCACACTTTCATAGGTATAGTTCAGGCCCGTTTCGAGCATTTGCCGTTCCGAGAGGGGGATGCGGGTTTTATTTTTGATGCTGTATTCAAGAACATCATTGTAAAACAGGGCCTCCCGCGATGGCAGCATGTTTCCTCCTATGCCCGCGTTGCGGGTAACGATCTGTTTTTCAAAAAGCTCCCTGTTCAGGCCTGATATATTCATGGAAAGATGGCTGTTCACCCCCTTGTTCCAGGTCCTTCCATAGAAAGCCGATCCGCCCCGCTGCCGGTTCTTTTCCTGCACTTCCTGGGAGATGCTCACGATATTCCGCTCCTGTTCCACTTCGTAGGAAAACTGGTCTCTGCCATCGTAGAGACTGATGAAATAATCGTCGCCCCGGCCGGAGGTTCCGGCATATTTCAGGTTGAAATCGCGGAAGAGATAGTCGGGATAGACATTGATGTCGTACCTCCCTCCGCCCGGCCGGCTCCCGCTGATGATATTCAGGTCCTCCGCATCCAGCAGATTGTAGTAAGTTTGCCGGTAAGCAAAGGTCAGGGACGAGCGCTCGGTCAGGGGCACCCCGGCCATGCCGTTTATCGTCATGTTGTTGATGTTCAGATTTATGGAAGGCTTGTGGACCGAACCGTTGATCCCCGAGATGTCCACGCCCCCCCCCACCCGGTTGTCGTATTCGGCCGGGTAGCCCCCCTTGAGCACCTTGATATCCTTGGCCATATAGGGGTTCACAAAACTGATGTTGTCGTTGAAGTTCTTCAGACCGAAGATCGTGAAGCCATCGAACATAATCTTGCTATGCCCCGAATAGCTTCCCCAGATGATCAGTTCGGTGGAGCGCTCGCCGGAGGCCAGGATGCCCGGTTGGAGGCGCAGAAAATTAAATACGGCATTGTCGCCGTTGCCCGGCAGCCGGTAGGCAATTTTGTGATTCAGCCGGATAATCCCGGCTTCTTCCCCCGACTGTCCCGATCGCTCAATGAGGCTTCCTTCCACCACCACCTCTTTCAGTCCGATGACCGAAGGGGTGAGCCCGAGAAGGTAAACAGTTCCCGGAGAGAGGATCGTGTCCTGTATATAATATCCCAGGTAGGAGATGGTCAGATGAAAGAGGGAGTCGCCTGAAACAAAGGAGAAATTCCCATTAACATCGGTCACCACTCCCGATTTATTGATGATGACATGCGAATAGGGAAGGGTTTCCCCCGTTTTGGAATCGACCACCCTTCCCGCCAGGCGATAGGTTTTTATCTCTTCAGGGGGAAGTATCCTGTAGATCGTAAAGACCTTCCCGATCTGTTTGAACTCCAGGGGAAAATCTTTGATCAAAAAGCGGATGGCCTGCTCCGGACTTTCGAAACGATTATCTGCTGTAATCTGATACGAGGAAAGTAAACGGTCGTCGAAGGATAGCTGAACCCCGTAATCCTTCACCAGGCTCAAAAGCACCTGGTTGAGAGGCAGGTCTTCTGCATGAATCTCTATGGATTGGCCGTATAGCCGGACTTGAGAAAACAGAACCGAAATCAGCAGGAACCCGATGATTCTATTCACCGGAAGGATAGACCAGATATGTGTTCCCGTTCTGACGTTCATATTCCAGATCAAAGGGCAGGCAGAGCAAAGATAAGATATTCTCTACCGGTTGATTCAGGGAAAAATTCCCCGAATATACCTGCTGCATCTCCACTGGTGTTTCAATAACAATGCCAAACTGACGTTCGATCTCTTCAAACACAAGTCGCAGGGAAGTGGAGGCGAACATAATCAGGTTCCCGGTCCACCCGGGAGTGTCGGGAGTATGTTTAAGCTGGGTCACTGAAAATCCACCTGAAGGTTTCAGCACACTTCTCTCACTGGGCGAAAGGTTTATGGAACTTCCTGAGATAGATTCGCTTACGCGGACCCGGCCGGTATGGCAGGTCACCATATAATCCCTTCCCCGTGCAAATACATTAAAGGTGGTTCCCAGGACCTCGGTAGTCGCAAAAGAAGATACTACCCGGAAGATTTTTCCTTTTTCCACGCTGAAGAAAGCCTCACCCTCCAGTTTTACTTCCCTGGAGATAAACCACCAGTAAGGGTGATAGGAGAGACGGGTGGAGGCATTGAGCTCCACATCAGAGCCATCGGGAAGCTGCAGGGAAGTATGAACTCCCTCGGGGCAGAAGGTTTTCACGGTATAAAATCTCAAAAAAGCGGAAACAGAAAGAAGGAGAAGGAAGGAGGCGGCCATGGCCAGCCACTGCCTGCGGGGCAGAAGAGGCCGCACCAGAACCGGTGAGGCTTCCTCCCGGGTCAGCTGTTTTTCAAGATGATCCCACACCTCTCCCTGACTCTTTTCCCAGGCAATTTTTGAATGGGAAAAGAACAGATCAGAAAGTCCGTCCGGATCAATCTTTTTATTCTTATGTATGTTCTCCTGTATCATCAGGTAAGTAATTCTTTTCTTAATCGTGCCAGTGCCCTGGAAACCCTTTTCTCCACGGCTTTGACACTAATGGATAGTCTTGTTGCAATCTCCTGGTAACTAAGCTCCTCGGTCCTGCTCATCAGAAAGGTGATTCGCTGGTTTTCAGAAAGCTTCATCAGCACTTTTTCATATTTCTCCTCCAGCTCCCGGTATTGAAGTTCCTCTTCCGGCGTGCTGTCGTTCGGTTCGAAACGGATCTGTGAGGGAGCCTCTTTCCGGAGCTTTTCTCTCCGGGTAAAACTCACAAACAGGTCGCCTGCTATTTTATAAAGAAGGCCCGTATCCTTCCCGGCTTGCAGATCCATCTGTTTTTCCCAGACTCTCATAAAGGTATCCTGTGCCAGATCGGTCGAGACCGTTGTATCCCCGCTGCGATAATAGAGAAATCTTCTGATATCTTCAAAATAGAGATCGAATAGGGTTTTAAACTGCTCCTTGGTCACGGGTTCTGCTTCTGATTGCTGTACAAAACTACATAATGTCAATGAACTTTTTTAAATAGGAGACCGGTTTTCGGATTGAATCCCGGCCTCCATGCTTCCAATTAACCAACCTTATGATTTACCACCAGCCCTTATTCTGCTTCATATGTTTGTTATGGCGCTGGAATCCTTTTCCAAACTGGCCACTATTCAATTCGATCTCTTCGGTCACTCCATCCTTGCTTACCTGGGCAATGTTGTCGCATTCACCCGTGCCATAGTCGATGGTCATGGTCTCACCGTCCCTGGTGATCTCCGCGATCCCGCTCAGGGGCCACCTGCATGAACGGTCTATCAGTAAGGGTTCCATGGTGGTTTTTGCAAAGCGGAGTTCATCGTTGACGGTGATGCTTCCATTGCGGCTCAGCAGGAGCAAATCATCGCTAACTTCAGGTGTTTCGAAGCCTTCCAGCCACTCTCTCTCACCGGAGAATTCCCGTACGATGGTAAACAGCTCTCCCTGATTTTCAAAGGTCGTGGTGGACAGCGACTCGAAGGAGATGACCCAGTGGTCCGATTCATTGAGGCCCTCGTTGGTATAAGTGGCGGTTTTTGAAATCTCCCTTTGCCCCATAGTCAGGTTCTCAAAGGTCACTGTATAAACGGCTCCTTCATTGAGGATGGTATCTGTCATGTGGATACTTACAATCCCTTTTTTCTCCAGTCCCATTCTTCCTGTACAACCTTCACTGTAATTGATGGTAATGGTTTTGGGAAATTCATCGCTGTCAACGGTGACCGTTGCACAGGGAGGAAAATTGTTCCCAAAGAAAAGGTGAGATCCTCCCACCATCATTCCGCCCTCGAGCATATGTCCGCCAAACCTGGCTGAGGAAATATCACTCTCGAGGGCTTCTGCCGATTTCAGGTCGGCCACTTCCTCTTCGGCCATGGTTATGTTCCCGTCCAGTTCATCAAAGCTGGTACCAGACTGTTCACAGGCGGCAATAAAGAGGGCTGCGATCAGCCCAATTGCGAGCATCCATTTCTTATTCATCACGTATTTTTTTTTGTTAGTAAAACTGTTGACTATACTCCTATACCGTTTATACGGCGAAATACCCTACCTGAAAAACACGTTTTTTAAAACTAAACGCCGGATTTATGCAGCACAGTTCTTTTTGAAAATAAGTGTCCGAGGGGATAGGGTGTTTTTGTATTTGTGCATCCTCTTATACAGAGATGTTGCTAAATACATTATATTTCTACTATAAAACCTGATACCATGAGAACTTTAGCCCTGATTGCTGCCTGCTTACTTTTTTCTCTCCCCTCCTTTGCCCAGACCCGGGTGGTAAAGGGGAAGCTGACTACCTTTAACCAGTACCCGGTGCAGAATGTGGAGATCGCTTCCAAAAAGGCCAAATCCACTGTAATGACCGACTCGCTGGGCCAGTTTGAAATCGTTTGTATGGAAAAGGATGTGATTTTGATTAAGGCCAAAGTGTTCCAGGCGCTGAGTAAGAAGGTGGATGCCGGGGACGACTATGTTTCGGCCAACCTGATTTTCAGGGACACTCCCAGGAACCGTGAGATTGCCACCGGACTGGGTTATATCTCACATGAAAATCTCACCTTTGCCCTGGCCCATATGGCCGATGAAAACAATGACTTTTGCAACTACAGTGATGTTTTCACCCTGTTGAAGGGGAAGTTCCCGGGTGTTCAGATCAAGACCAATTCGCTTGGCTCCGATGGTGTTTTTGTGAGGGGGGATAAATCGTTGTACGGGGATAATGAAGCCATTTATGTGGTAGACGGAGTCAGAGTGAGCGATATATCTTTTGTGAATCCCTGTGAAATGTCGACCATAGATGTCCTGAAGGATGGCGGGGCTGCCCTCTACGGATCCCAGGGCGCCAACGGGGTGGTAGTTATCGAAACCAAAGGGCACCGGGAATAGGTACGGCGGGTTTCCGGTACTATCTTCCTTATTATTACCGGTTTTTTAAACCATTGGCCCGGAAAAGGGTCTAATAATTTGAACTAAAATTACAAGCAGATGCGTTCCCTGATTCCTGTCATATTCGGCCTCTTATTCTCCTCGGTGACTTTAGCCCAGACGCGGGTGATTTTTGGAGAACTGACCGCCTATAATAAATACCCGGTTGCGAATATCGAGGTGAAGGCCCAGAAGAGCAAGGCTTCTACCAGATCGGACAGTCTTGGCAACTTTTCCCTGGTCTGCCAGGAGAAAGATCAGATTAAGATCAAAGCTGAGACTTTTAAAACGGTGAGCCGGAAAGTAGACAAGAATACAGGCGATACTATTCGTATCAACCTGGTCTTTATGGACTCAAAAAAGAACAGGGACCTGGCCATCGGATACGGCTATATGGAGAAGGAGGATCTGACCTTTGCGGCGGATCATATGCAGCAGGAGAACAACGAGTATTGCAATTTTTCGAATGTATATGAATTACTGAAGGGCAAGTTCCCGGGTGTGGCCGTAGATGGCACCACCGGTTCCTACCGCGTTTTTATCCGGGGGGCCCAGTCGATTAACAGCTCCAGTGAGGTTCTTATGATTGTCGATGGCTCGACCGCCGCCAGCATTGACGGGCTGAATCCCTGTGATATCAAATCCATCGATGTTATCAAGGATGGCATGGCCTCTATGTACGGTTCCAGGGGGTCCAATGGTGTTATATTAATAGAAACTAAGCGGGGCCATTGATTTTTTGATTTATTTTGGGTAGAAAACTATGGATTATGCTCAGAATGAATTTCTACTGTGGCACGGCTCTTCTAAGCCTGCTGTTCTTTTTTAGCTCTTTCTCTTCCCCTGGCCAATCGGCCCCCTCGAATGAGATCCTCAAATGGGAGCAGGATATGGCGGTCTTCGATTCACTTAATCTTGCGGAACACTCCGATGCCAATACCCTGCTGGTGACCGGCAGTTCCAGTGTACGTTTGTGGGACTCGATCCACCGGGACCTGGCTCCTTACCAGCTTATGCAAAGGGGTTACGGCGGTGCCAAACTGACCGATTATAATTATTATGCCGAACGCATCATAAAACCGCATGCCTTTAAGGCTATTGTGGTTTTTGTCGCCAATGATATTGCTGGTGAAGAGAGCGACCTTCCTCCCAGGGAGGTCAGGCGGCATTTTCAGGACCTGATGGAGCAGGTGCGGATGAGAAATCCCGGCACGCCGGTCTGCTGGGTGGAGGTAACGCCCACCCCCAGACGCTGGCATGTGTCGCAGCAGATCCGGGAGGCCAGCAGGCTGATCGAGAAATATTGTAATCATCACAGGGACCTGCATTTCATAAACACCTATGATTATTTCCTGACTCCGGAGGGCTTGCCCGACTCTGCCTTATTCAGGGAAGATATGCTGCATCTGAACAGAAAGGGCTACCTGCTCTGGGCAAATATTATCAAAGCGTCGCTTGAGGAGGCCGGGATCAATCCCTGATTTTAAATTCGGAGCAAGCTTCCTATATTAGGGGGATGAAAGAGAGACGCACCCTGCTCAGCTATCATGATCTGACCGTGGAGGTCGAGACTACTCCCGGGAAGGAGCTGCTGGACCATATGCATCAGACTGTCATGGGTCAGCCCGGGGGCCTTCAATACCATCACACAGACCTGGAGGACAGGATGAAATCCGGCGATGAGAATTATTTTATGTATCTCCGGAAGTCGGGTAAGATGCTGGGTTCGGTGGGTTTTGTCGGCAAACCGGGCCATACCGGGGGCGTGGCGCATGACAGCTGGCTGATCCGTTACTTTTCCATCAAGGCACCGATAAAAGGAGTTCCAAAAAAGAGGAAAAGCAAAGAGGATCTGCAGGATGAGAATAAGCGGAAAACGGTTCTGGGGCGTTTTATTCAGCCTGTTTTTGCCCAGCCACACCTTTTAAGGGAAGGCGAGAGCCGGAGCAATCCGCCATCCGTCATATTCGCCGTGATTGACCAGACCAACCTTCGGTCCATGAATTTCAGCACCCAGATGGGACTAGAAACCATTGGTTCTCTGGCAGGTTTCAGCTTCAGCCGCCTGCGTCCCCGCAGGTCCGGCAGGATTGAACCCGTGGAGGAAAGTGAGCGGGGAATCATCCTGGCTCAGATCAGGGAGTATTATAAGGATTATTCGCTCTTTTACCCGGATTCCATATTTAAGAACAACGACTACTATGTGATCAAAAAGGGGGGAAAGATGGTGGCAGGTCTGCAGATCTACCAGGTAAGCTGGAAAATTGTGGATTTTGGAAGCCGGCTGGCCAACCGTTCGGCGGGACTGCTCTCCTTAATCCCCGGACTGAGAAAGCGAGTCAATAAAAAGGAGCTCAGCTTCCTGGCTTTTGATGCGATCTACTGCGAGCCCGGAAATGAAAAGCGCCTCTACGAGCTGATGGAGGGGGTGCTTGAACGAAACGGCCACTATATGGCCATGATCATGATGGACCAGAAATCTGATTTATACCGGATTTTCAAAAGTCAGAAAAGACTGGGTTTGCTGCATAAAGTAATGGGGACCCATTTTGCCGATATCAGGGTGCGTTTTAATTTTTTGCCCGAGGAGGTGCAGCAGCAGTTTTATGAGCGGCCTACCTACATACCTACCTACGATAACTCCTGAACCTGCCATGACAAAATCTGCCAGTATGCATTCATTTATCATCCGGGAAGCTCAAAAAGAAGATGTTCCGCTGATCCTCGATTTTATAAAGAAACTTGCTGAATATGAGCGACTATCCCATGAGGTGGTGGCCACTGAAGCGGACCTGGAGAAATATCTCTTCGGAGACGAAAGGGTTGCCGAAGTAGTGATCGGCTATGAAGGGGAGCTGCCGGTGGGTTTCGCTCTGTTCTTTCATAACTTCTCCACTTTCCTGGGTAAACCGGGGATCTACCTGGAGGATCTGTTTGTTCTGGAAAGCCACCGGGGAAAGGGGTATGGGAAGCTTCTGCTGGCCAGCCTGGCTGCCCGGGCCCTGGAGCGGGACTGCGGCAGGCTGGAATGGGCGGTACTGGACTGGAATACGCCCTCCATTGAGTTTTATAAGTCGCTTGGAGCCAGGATGATGGATGAGTGGATTGTGAACAGAATGACCGGTGATAGTCTGGTAAAACTTGCCAGTAAATATTGACAATCGGGAAAAAATCCTATTTTGTCAGTCCAAACTACCACTAAACCAGCCTTGATGGAGATTGTTGTCAGACCGGTATGCTCACGAAGCGATCTCCGGAAATTCATTCATTTGCCTGCTAAAATTCATAAGAACCACCCGAACTGGATCCCTCCTCTCTATGCCGATGAGTGGGAGTTCTTTAATGAGAAGAAGAACAAATCCTATGAGTACAGTGATGTGATCCTGCTGCTGGCTTTCCGTGGAAAAAAGCTGGTTGGAAGGATCATGGGACTGATCAATTACAAATACAACGATATTCATAAGGAAAAAAATGCCCGCTTCAATTTTCTGGAGACCTGGGACGACCTGAAGGTAAGCCGGGTACTGCTCTGCCATCTGGAGGAGTGGGCCAGGATGAAGGGCATGAAGAAGCTGGTGGGCCCCCTTGCCTTTTCGGATAAGGATCCTCAGGGTTTCCTGATCGAGGGATTTAAAGAACCCATATCCATCGCCGCGCACTGCAACTACGAGTATATGGTGGACCACCTGAAGGCGCTGGATTTTCAAAAGGATATTGACCTGGTGGTTTATAAAATAAAGATACCGGAGAAAACACCGGATCTTTATATGAAGGTGGCTGAACGTGCCCGGCGTAATAATCCCGGGATTGAATTGTTGGAATTCACCAGGCGCAGGGATCTGAAGCCGTGGATCAGGCCCATTTTTAGTCTGGTTAATGATACCTTCACCCAGATCTACGGGTTTATGCCCTTTACCCTGGAGGAGATGGACGATTTTGCCAACCGTTACCTGCTGATCATGGATCCCCGCCTGATCAAGGTAGTGGTGAATGAACGCGGCGAGGCGCTTGCCTTTGTCATTGGCATGCCCGATATCAGCAGGGGAATCCAAAAATCGAAAGGATACCTGATTCCTTTTGGAATTCTGCATATCCTGGTGGCCGGCCGCCGCAGCAGGCAGCTGAACCTTCTGCTGGGTGCCGTTCACCCCGACTATCAGAACAGGGGGCTCGATACCCTGATGGGATCGGCCATGCTGGATTCGGCCAGGAAGCAGAAGATGGAATATATCGACAGCCATCTGGAGATGGAGAGCAATACCAAGGTGAGGGCCGAAATGGAATATATGGGCGGAAAGGTTTACAAAAGATACCGGGTCTATGGAAAGGAACTCTCCAGAAATAACAGGAAGCCGGAGGCAGGTACCGGTGAAGTGCAGGCCAGGGAGGCGGATATGCTGCTGACTCCGCGTGAGTAAGCACAAATGAGCAGGACAGATGCTGTTTAATACGATCGATTTTGCGATTTTTCTTCCCCTGGTAGTCCTTCTTTACTATCTGATTCCCTCTTCCCTCAGGTGGACACTTCTGCTGGCTGCCAGCTACTATTTTTATATGAGCTGGAAAGTGGAGTATATTTTTCTCATTATTGCCTCCACCCTGGTTGATTATATCAGCGGACTAAGAATGGGGAAGCTGCCCGACCGGAGATCCCGGCTACCCTGGTTGATTTTGAGCCTGTGTGTAAACCTGGGCCTGCTCTTCTCTTTTAAATATTTTAATTTCGCCACCGAAAATCTCAACCTCCTTTTTCAGAAGGTGGGTCTCTCCAGGGAGATACCCGTGATGAACCTGCTGCTTCCAGTGGGAATATCTTTTTACACCTTTCAGACACTGAGCTACTCCCTGGATGTCTATTCCGGGCGACAGAAAGCCGAAAGGCACCTGGGTTATTTTGCTCTCTATGTCTCCTTTTTTCCCCAGCTGGTGGCCGGCCCCATCGAGCGTCACTCCAGACTGGCACCCCAGTTCCGGACCAGGCAGATCCTGAGCTATGAGAACCTGGCCAATGGACTGAGGCTGATTCTCTATGGACTCTTTATCAAGATGGTGATTGCGGACAATGTTTCAGGAATTGTGGACCAGGTCTATGCCCATCCGGAGAATTTTACTTCCCCGGATATCCTGAAGGGCGTTCTGCTTTACTCTTTTCAGATCTACAGCGACTTCTACGGCTATTCCACCATAGCCATTGGAAGTGCACTGCTCCTGGGAATCCGGATCATGGATAACTTTAAAACCCCGTACCTGGCAAAAAGTATTGCAGAGTTCTGGCAACGCTGGCACATTTCCCTTTCGACCTGGTTCAGGGATTATCTCTATTACCCTCTGGGCGGGAACCGGGTTTCCAGGCAGAGATGGGTGCTGAATATCCTTTTGGTGTTCTTAATCAGCGGGCTCTGGCACGGGGCCAGCTGGACCTTTCTGATCTGGGGGCTCTTATTCGGACTGCTCTATCTGCTGGAAAGGCTGGTGAACAGGACCCTGAAACTCCGGAAAGTGCATTCAGCTTACTCAGCCGGGCATCTGCTGCTGGCTCTGAAGACCTGGCTGCTGGTCACCATCCTCTGGGTGTTTTTCCGGAGTCAGAGTTTCGGGGGGGCCATGGACATGTTCAGGATGCTTTTTCACAACAATCCTGCGGATTCGCGCTTCCTGGCTGTTCCGGCAAGTACCTGGATCTTTCTCCTGATCTTTCTGGCCAGCGATATGATTCTTTATAACAGGCGATTCGACCGCTGGGTGGGCGGATTGCCCTTTATGCTCAGATGGCTGGTATACGGAGTGCTGCTTTTCGGTATTATTGCATTTGCGGGGGTGGAGCATTTTCCCTTTATCTATTTTCAGTTTTAGAAATGAAGAGAGAAAACCTGAAACATATCATCCTGCGTTTTGCTTCCTTGCTGCTTCTTCTCTGGGGAATGAACCTTCTCTATAAGCAGTTCTTTTTTGAAAGAGACCTGCAGCGTTATTCACCCATCATCAACCTGGTCCGGGAGGTCCCCCCGGATGCAGCTGTCATTTACCTGGGAGAATCGTCCAATAATACCTCTTATGCGGATGATCAGGATACGCGGAAGATCTCGGATTTTATTGCGGATTATTATCCGGGACTGGGCTTGTATGATCTGACCAAGCCCGCGGCGCACGCAGGCATTTTCAGGGTTTTGCTGGAGCAGATGCCTGAAGAGAGTGAAGTGGAGACGCTTATCGTTACCATGACCCTGCGTTCCTTTAATGCCCAGTGGATCCATTCCCCCCTGGAGACTTCCCTGCAGAAGAGCCTGGTACTGCTGAGGCCATACCCGCCCCTGGTAAACCGCTTTTTTCTGTCCTTTAAAGCTTATGAGATTAAAAGCCGGGAGGAGCGCGAGCAGGATTTTAAAAAGCAATGGGAGAAAGATAAATTGCATTTTCCCTATGAGTTTCCACATGAAGATGTAGCCAGATGGGATCGCTGGATGGCTTACCGGGGCATTCCGGATGAATCGGGGGAGATCGACCAGGCAAAAACAGAATTGGCCTGTCACTATATAAAAGCTTATGGATTTCAGATTGATACCCTTCATAATCCGCGAATTGCCGATTTTGACAGGATCGTGGAACTTGCCCGGGAGAGAGGATGGAAGCTGGTGTTTAACCTGATGGCCGAAAATATGGAAAAAGCCCGGGAGCTGGTTGGAGAGGATCTGATTTTTCTGATGAACCAGAACAGGGAGCTGCTGAAGGACTATTACGGATCCAGGGGAGTGAGGGTGGTGGACAATCTCTCCATCGTGGAGGATGAGCAGTTTATCGACCGGGAGTGGACCACCGAACACTATGCTGAAAAGGGCAGAAAGGCCATTGCCCGGCAGGTGGCCGGAGAACTGCGTATCTGGTATCCCGGGCTTTACAGGGATCCCGGATACTGATTTTTTCCGGATAGATTTTGAAAAATTGGATGAATGGCTTACTTTTGAGGCTTATTCCTGAGAGAACATGAGGATTATTGGAATTATAAGCGTGGACCGAACTCCGCTGTTTTCATAAGCGGGTCCCTCAACACTGTCTTCATTTCCAACCAGTAATTCTCCTTTCATGTTACTTTCCATATTCAAAACACTTTTTTCAAGAACATTCTTTCGTGAGTTCTATAGCGATCTGTGCGAATCCCTGGCCGGTTCGGAACGGGATTTCACCCAGATCCCCCTGAGCAAGGCCATTTTGCTTCTCAGTATTCCCATGGTCCTGGAGATGATCATGGAGTCGGTCTTTGCCCTGGTGGATATCTTCTTTGTTTCCCGCCTTGGGGCAGAAGCTGTGGCGACCGTGGGGATCACCGAGTCACTGATGACCATTATCTATGCCATCGGGATCGGCCTCAGTGTGGGGACCACGGCGCTGGTGGCCCGGAGAATCGGGGAAAAACGCCCCGAACAGGCTGCGGTAGCTGCCGTACAGGCCATTACCACCGGAGTGGCTGTTTCCCTGGTTTTTACGGCTGTCGGAATCTTTTATTCCAAAGATCTGCTTCGCTTGATGGGCGCCTCGGAGGAGACGGTTCAGATGGGCTATATGTACCCGGCCATTATGCTGGGGGGTAACATGGTGATCATACTTCTGTTCATCATCAATGCGGTTTTCCGGAGCAGCGGGGATGCTGCTATTTCCATGCGGGTACTGTGGCTTGCCAATATCCTGAATATAATCCTGGACCCTTTGCTGATCTTCGGGATCGGTCCCTTTCCCGAAATGGGCATCCGGGGTGCGGCTGTGGCCACCAATATTGGCAGGGGCGTGGCGGTTCTTTACCAGCTCTACCTGCTGGGGAAGGGAAAGCACAGGGTGCAGGTCAGGGCCAGCCAGATTGTGATCAGGGTCAAAGAGATGATGCAGCTGGTGAAACTCTCCCTGGGAGCCATCGGACAGTATCTTATTGCCACTTCCTCCTGGGTTGTCCTGGTGTGGGTGGTTACCAGTTTGGGAGAGGAGGTGGTGGCCGGCTATACCATTGCCATCCGGATCATCCTCTTTGCGCTGCTTCCTGCATGGGGACTGGCTAATGCTGCAGCCACGCTGGTGGGGCAGAACCTGGGGGCCAAAAAGCCCGATCGGGCCGAACGTTCCGCCTGGGTGGTGGGAATTGCCAATATGATGTTCCTGGGCCTGGTATCCATCATCTTTATCGCCATTCCGGATGCTTTCATCGGAACCTTTATCGATGCTGCCAGTGAACCGGTGGTTATGCAGAGCGGGGTTACCTGCCTGCGCGTGATCAGTTTCGGGTTTTTCGTATATGCCCTGGGCCAGGTCATGGTGAATGCCATTAACGGAGCCGGTGATACAGCTACGCCCATCTGGATCAATTTCATCGCTTTCTGGGTCTTGGAGATCCCTCTTGCCTTTCTTTTTGCAAAGGTGATGGGGCTGGATATTCACGGGGTATGCTATGCCATTCTGATCGCCGATACTACGCTTACGCTGATTGCACTGGCCGTGTTCCGGAGGGGAAAATGGAAGCTGAAGGTGGTGTAGTTTTTTTTGTAACTTTGAGTACTATGAGAGAAGCGGCTGTATATAGCAACCTTTACCATGATTTTGGTAAAGCACTTTTCGAGTGCTGGATCTTTTATCATTGATCCGGGAACCACCCTCCGGTTCCCCTGTTTGCTTTCTGTTTTCTGATTCCACTACTTATTTTTCGCGCTTTTATGGTGACCATTTTTGATATCAAACGCTTTGCGGTACATGACGGGCCCGGGATCCGGACCACGGTCTTTCTGAAGGGATGCCCCCTTCGGTGTGCATGGTGCCATAATCCGGAAAGCCAGGAGATGGAACCGGTAACTGTTGATATTACAAGAAAGGTGAACGGGAAAAAGCTGGCAGGAAAAAGAATATACGGGGAACGAATGGAGCTGGATCAGCTGACCGAGAAGCTTCTGAGAGACGTGCCCTTTTATGAGGAGTCGGGCGGAGGGGTCACATTCTCGGGGGGAGAACCGCTTATGCAGGCTGAAGGGCTCCTGAAGCTGCTGGAGGCCTGCAAGATGCATGGCCTTCACACCTGCGTGGATACTTCAGGCTATGCCGGCTGGGAACAATTCGAAGCTATCCTGCCCTTCACAGATCTTTTCCTTTTCGATCTGAAGCATATGGACCCGGAGCTCCATGTCAGGTATACCGGGGTGGAAAACGGACTCATACGCTCCAATACAGATAAGTTGCTGGAGCAGGGAGCAGAGGTGATTTTCAGAATCCCTGTAATACCTGGGATCAATACTTCCGACAGGGAGCTTTCTGAAATGATCCGTTTTCTGAAGGAGCGGGCAGAAAAAATGACAGAAGTGCACCTGCTTCCCTATCACCGGATTGCCAGTAATAAATACCGGCGCCTGCATATGAAGGAGCATCTTGCGGATGCGATTGAACCTGATCAGCAGATGATGCATCAGTTAAAAGAAAAATTCAGGCAGACAGGTCTGGAAGTGATAATCGGGGGGTAAACCAGATGATGCCCGGGCATAAACAAACCAACAGAATGAACAGCAGAATAAAGAAGTTAAGAGAGGAGAGCCTGCAGGCAGTTAACCGGCTTTCGGCCGAACGCGCATTGCTGGTGACTCAGTACTACAGGGAGCTGAGTGCAGCGGAGGAAGCGGTGCCCGTTCAGCGGGCAAAGGCCTTTGCCTACATCCTCCGCCATAAGTCTATATGTATTAACCAGGGGGAACTGATTGTAGGGGAACGGGGACCTGCGCCCAAGGCAACTCCCACTTATCCCGAGATCAACCTGCATTCCCTGAAGGACCTGGAGATTCTGAATGCCAGGGAAAAAGTTTCTTTCAGGGTCGATGAGGAAACCCGCAGGGCCTTCGAGGAGGTCATTATTCCTTACTGGACGGGACGGACCAACCGGGAGCGGGTTTTCAGGAATATGGAGCCGGCATGGATCGAAGCCTACCAGGCCGGGGTATTTACTGAATTCCAGGAGCAGCGGGCTCCGGGCCATACGGTGCTGGGAAGCAAGATCTACCACCAGGGGATGGAAGACCTGATCGGGGAGGTCAGGGCAGCCATGGAGCAGCTCGATCTTTATAAGGACCCGGCTGCCTACGCGAAAAGAGAGGAACTCAGGGCCATGGAGATTGCTGCCGGGGCCCTGATCATGTTTGCGGAGCGGCATGCTGATGCACTTGACCAGCTTGCAGCCGGGGAGGAGAACCAGGAGCGCAGGAAGGAGCTGGCGCAAATGGCCGCCATCTGCCGCAGGATACCGGCAAAGGCCCCGCGGACCATGCATGAAGCCCTGCAATATTACTGGTTTGTACACCTGGGGGTGATTACGGAGCTGAACCCCTGGGACTCTTTCAATCCGGGCCGGCTCGACCAGCACCTGCTGCCCTTCTACAGGGCCGGTCTTAAATCAGGCAAACTGGACAAAGAGTCGGCCATTGAACTGCTGCAATCGTTCTGGATCAAATTCAACAATCACCCTTCTCCTCCCAAGGTGGGGGTGACAGCCGAAGAGAGCAACACCTATACCGATTTCTGCCTGATTAATGCGGGGGGACTAAAAACGGACGGATCCGACGCGGTGAATGAATTGAGTTATATCCTGCTGGATGTGATCGAGGAGATGCGGCTTTTGCAACCCTCCTCGATGGTGCAGGTGAGCAGGAAGAATCCTGATCATTTCGTGGACCGGGCGGTCAGGATCGTAAAGACCGGTTTTGGCCAGCCCTCCATCTTTAATACGGACGCCATCGTGCAGGAGCTGGTGAGGCAGGGGAAAACCCTGGAGGATGCCCGCAATGGCGGGGCTTCCGGTTGTGTGGAGAGCGGAGCCTTTGGAACCGAGGCCTATATCCTTACCGGTTATTTCAACCTGGTAAAGGTGCTGGAGATTACCCTCCATAACGGGACTGACCCACAGACAGGCAGGATGATCGGGATCGAATCGGGCGATGCCCGCACCTTCACAAAATTCGAGCATCTGGAAGCAGCCTTCCGGAAACAGCTGCAACACTTTATTGACATCAAAGTTGCCGGCAGCAATATGATTGAGCAGATATTCACTCAGCATCTTCCTGCTCCTTTTTTATCCCTGCTTATTGATGACTGTATCAGTTCGGGAGTGGACTACAATGCCGGCGGGGCCCGCTATAACACCAACTACATCCAGGGAGTGGGCCTGGGATCCATCACGGATATCTTTACGGCCATCAAATACCATGTCTTTGACAGGGAGGCCATAAGCATGGAGACCTGTCTGAAGGTGCTGGCAGATAATTTCGAAGGGCACGACGAGTTCCGGGCTGCCCTGTTGTACGATACCCCCAAATACGGCAACGACGACGAGCTGGCCGACCAGTATGCCCGCCGGGTCTTTGATGCCTTCTATGAGGCGGTGAATGGCAGGCAGAGTCCCCGGGGCGCCACCTACCGGATCAATATGCTGCCCACAACCAGTCATGTTTACTTTGGAAAGGTTTGCGGTGCCACCCCCGATGGCCGCCTGGCCCGGGAGCCGCTTTCCGAAGGGATCTCCCCCGTCCAGGGAATGGACCGGAAAGGCCCTACGGCTGTGCTCAATTCGGCCCTGAAGATCGATCACCTGAAAACCGGGGGAACCCTGCTCAACCAGAAATTTTCCCCGGACTTTTTCTCCGATGAGCGGAGTATTCGCAAGGTGACCCAGCTGATCCGCTCCTATTTCCGGATGGACGGGCACCACATCCAGTTTAATGTGGTATCGGCCCATACCCTCCGGGATGCCCGGAAGCACCCGGAGAAATACCAGGACCTGATCGTAAGGGTGGCGGGCTACAGCGACTATTTTAATGATCTGGGGCCGGAGCTGCAGGAGGAGATTATCCGGCGCACCGAACATGAGGAACCCTAGGACCTTTGGGAACCATGTTTCTGACTACAGGGGGCGGGCGACCATGATGCCTGTAGCGGAATTAATGCTCCGCAGATACTCCTCCAGGGTCGATTCTGAAATCACCACCTTTCCGGCCAGCGATGAGGCGTGCATCATATGGATCCGGCCGTCTGTCCGGATCAGTAGTACCACATGCTGAATGGCGATGCCGTCAATGCTGGTAGTGATCCCGGCGATATCGCCGTCCATCAGCCTGCTTTCCACCTCCGGCAGATTGCTTTCAGGAATGTAGAACAGTTCCCTGGCCGATATTTCTTTTTCCTGTTCAGCCATCACTTCTGCCATCCGGGCATCCTCTTTTAATTGTACATAACTATCGGGATGGCTGCTCATAAAATTGATCTCTTTGGGGAAAGGCGTCTGAGCAATCTCTTCAGAGATATCCTCGATCAGTTTCTTCTGCTGATTGTTGTAAATCCAGTCACAAAAATAGTGCAGCCTGGAGGGGTAGCCGTCCAGGATACCGTCCCGGTAACGTATGCCTTGTAATTCTGCGGTAAATTGTTCGAAGCTTGGCTTTCCGCTTCGGATGGTTCTGGAGATCGCCAGACAGTTTTCCGCGTAGGTGGTGCAGTCCATCTCCCGTAAATTGATAAGCAGCTGCTCTTCCTCTTTTTCCAGGGTATGGGCCACATAGGGCGTTCCCAGAAAAAAGCGCCCCACTTTTATCATCAGATCCGCCAGAGTGGCCTCCTGACCGGCGGAGCAGAGGTCCAGAACCTGTTCCAGAATCTGCTGATCTGCAGGTGTAAAAATGATCTTTCCCGAATCAGGGGCCGGATTTTTTGGTGCGGGTTGACAGGAATACAGGGAGGCAAGGGCCAGCAGCGCCCAGAGGTGTATTTTCATCGTGTGCGGATTATTTCTCAAATATACTTTTTTCAACTGGTATTTTTTTAAATGCTATTTTTACAGGAAAGAAAGGATATAAGATGGACAGATCTCGTCGAATTTGGATGGTTTTGCTCCTGGCCGCGGTGCTCCTGGGAGCGTGTACCTCAGAGACCTCAAAAAGGGTTTCGGAATTAAATACCCTGCTGGATCAGCTCAGACAGGAGTATGTCCCTGATGACCGCATCCAGTGGTGGGAGCTAAGTGCGGAGGACCAGGATGGAAGTCTTGTGGTGCTGGGAGAGCTTAGCAGCAGGGAGACTTATGAGGCCGTGGTCCGGGAACTGGAAAGCCGTTATCCCGAAATAAAATTTGAAGTGGTCCTGCTTTCGGAAGAGGATCCGGGCCCGGCGGTAAATGCCCTGGTCAACAATTCAGTGATCCATTTGCGCCGGGAACCCAGCAGCACCAGAGAGCTGGTTACCCAGGCCTTGCTGGGGGCCCCGGTGCGCATCCTGAAATCGAGGGGTGGGAAAAGCCTGGTCCAGGTTCCGGACGGGTATATGGGCTGGGTGAACAGCGCTGAAGTGCATCCCCTGGACCGGGAGGGCCTGGAGGCCTACAGGGAGGCTGAAAAGGTCATTTTTAACGCCCAGTATGGCCTGTCGTACAGCGAAGCAGATGAAGCTTCCATGCCGGTGAGCGACCTGGTTATCGGAAACATCCTGAGCAAAGTCACTGAGCAATCCGGATTTACCCGGGTTGAGTACCCCGATGGACGCCAGGGCTGGGTCAGGAGCAAAGAGCTGGTCCCCGCAGAAGAGATCTTTTACAAGGAACCACTTCCGGAGATGCTGGTGAAGACGGCATTGAGATACCATGGAATCCCCTACCTCTGGGGAGGGACCTCCTCGAAAAACATCGATTGCAGCGGACTGGTAAGCAACGTCTATTTTCTGAATGGAATTCAGCTTCCGCGGGATGCAGATATGCAGGCCCTGATCGGCAGGGAACTGGGCACCGTATTTGTGCCGGACGGTCTGGAGCCCGGGGACCTGCTGTTCTTTGGACGGAAGGCCACGGAGGAAGAAAAGGAGAATGTGACCCATGTGGCCATGTATATCGGAAAGGGTGAGTATATTCATTCCGCCGGTTACCACGAGCGGGTCAGCATCAACAGCATGGACAGCACCCGCGAACATTATATTGAAACTTACCCGGAGATTTTCGTCAGGGCGGTCCGCCTCCTTGGGGAGGAATACGAGGGTTTTCAGCCCATATCGGAGAACAGCTTCTATAAAGAGATAATCGCCAGCAAGGAATGAAACACAAGAGAAGAAACTTCCTGAAAAGCATGGGGATGGCCTCGCTGGCCACCACCCTTCCACTGACCGCCTGCCAGAAGAGCGGGGGGACTGCAGCTCCGGCTGTGATTGGCAATGGGAAAATGAAACTGACATTCAGGCCCTATGAATTGCAGCTCCGCCACACTTTTACGGTGGCCGGAAACTCCAGGAACACCACTCCGGTGGTACTCACCGAAATTGAGTATGAGGGACTGACCGGCTACGGGGAGGCATCCATGCCGCCCTACCTGGGGGAATCGCAGGCCTCGGTGCTCAAATTCCTGAACAAGGTGGACCTGGAACAGTTTAAGGATCCTTTTATGCTGGATGATATCCTGGCCTATGTGGACTCCTTGGAGGAAGGGAACCGTGCGGCCAAGGCCTGTGTGGATATCGCCCTGCATGATCTGATTGGGAAACTGGTGAACCAGCCTCTTTACCGGCTCTGGGGGATCAATCCCCGCTACACCCCCAATACTTCATTCACCATTGGGATCGACACGCCTGAAGTGGTCCGGCTCAAGACGGAAGAAGCCGCCCGGTTCCGGGTCCTGAAAGTGAAGCTGGGCGGAGGCAACGACCGGGAGATGATTGAAACCGTACGATCGGTCACTGATGTACCCGTTTATGTGGATGTGAATCAGGGATGGAGTGATAAGCATCAGGCCCTGGAGATGATCCACTGGCTGGCCGGACAGGGAATTGAATTTGTGGAGCAACCCCTTCCCAGGGATGCCGTGGAGGATATGGCCTGGCTGACCGCCCACAGTCCCCTGCCCATTATTGCCGATGAAGCCTTTCAGCGGCTGGGCGATGTGGCCGCATTTAAAGGGGTCTACTCCGGGATCAATATCAAGCTGATGAAGAGCACCGGCCTGCGCGAGGCCCATAAGATGATCACCGTGGCCAGGGCCCTGGATATGAAGGTGATGATTGGTTGCATGACCGAAACCTCCTGTGCCGTGTCGGCTGCTTCCCAGCTGTCGCCCCTGGTGGACTGGGCCGACCTGGACGGAAATCTGCTGATCAGCAATGACCTCTACGAAGGAATGCAGGTGATCGACGGGAAGGTGACCCTGAATGAACTCCCCGGTATCGGGATCAGGAAGTTGCAGGCCCGGGGGACCGGGTCAAAGTCCTGATGGATCGGAAAACCAGAAATCACCTATGACAGACAGAAGAGCATTTTTAAAACAGACAGGGGTCCTGACAGCCATGACCCTGGCTTCGGCCTCCGGCCTGAAAGCAGGCGCTCTTGCCGGACAAGCAGCTGAGAGAACGCTCCCCGGAACAGCAGCTGACAGTGCACCTTCCGGCAGAGCCATGGAACGGATTCTGCCCGCCCGCCTGAAAGAAGGCGGAAGAATCGGACTGGTTACCCCCGGCAGCCCGGTAAGTGAAGAGCAATTGACCGAATGCATTGTCAAACTGGAGGCGATGGGTTTCCGCACCACTTATATGGATTCTGTTTTATCGGAATACGGCTATTTTGCCGGTAGGGACCAGGAGCGGGCCGATGAACTGATGGAGATGTTCACCCGGGAAGACGTGGACGCCATCTGGTGTGTACGGGGGGGCTATGGGTCCATCCGGATCCTGGATCTGCTGGATTATGAGCTGATCCGCCGTTTCCCCAAGGTCTTTATGGGCTACAGCGATATTACGGCCCTGCTTACGGCCATTAATCAGGAGACCGGCCTGGTAACCTTTCATGGTCCGGTGGGGATCTCTGATTTTAACCGCTTCAGCAAAAAATCCATCCAAAAGGTCCTGCTGGAGCCCGAAGAAAGCTATAAATACCCGTACCGGAGAGAGAAAGGGACCAGGAACAAGCCCGAGTTTGATCCTTATACCCTGAACGGAGGGACGGCGGAAGGCCTGTTGACCGGTGGAAATATCTCTGTGCTTGATTCCATGATCGGAACACGCTTTGAACCGGACTTTGAAAACAGGATGGTCTACCTGGAGGAAGTGGATGAGAAGACCTACCGGGTCGATAAAATGGTCTTTCACCTGCTCTCGGGAACCAACCTGAAGGACGCTGCAGGCATCGTTATGGGGGTATTCGGCGACTGCAATGTGAATGAAGCACCCTCCCTTTCACTGAAGGAGGCGCTGGACGACCTGTTGAAACCCCTGGGTATACCGGTCTCCTACGGACTCTCCTTCGGACATATCAAACGGATGGTGACCATCCCCACCGGGATCCGGGCAGCCCTGGATGCAGATAAGAACAGTTTCAGGCTGCTGGAACCCGCAGTAGTTTAAGTTTCCCGCATAATCACTATTTTAGTCAGATGAATGACTTTGGGGTTCTCTCCGTCCTCCCTCCGCTGCTGGCGATCATACTGGCCTTACGAAGCAGGCAGGTTTATATTTCCCTGGTGGTGGGAATATGGCTGGGCTGGCTGATCATCAGCGACTGGAACCCCCTGCAGGGAACCCTGGCCACCCTGGAGGGCTTTGTGGAGGTATTTAAGAGCCCCGGCAATACCCGGACCATCATGTTCAGTGCCCTGGTAGGTGCCCTGCTGATTATTATACAATATTCAGGGGGTGTCAGGGGCTTTATTGTAGGGATCGACAGAATGCTTCATGCCATGGAGCAGAAGAAGAGCGGGAAGAGCAGGATTGTGGTGGAGCTGATGGCCCTGTTTATCGGGGTGCTGCTTTTTATCGAGACCAGCATCAGCTCCCTCACCGTAGGTACCCTCTTCCGTCCGGTATTCGACCGGCTGAAGATCCCCCGGGAGAAGCTGGCCTATATTGCCGATTCCAGTTCGGCTCCCAGTTCCATCCTGATCCCTTTCAATGCCTGGGGAGCCTTTATCATGGGGCTTTTACTTGCACAGGGGATTGAGGCGCCTTTCCGGACCATGATCTCTGCCATGGCCTTCAACTTTTATCCCATGCTTGCCATCCTGATGGTCTTCCTGGTGATTATCACCCGGAGGGATTTCGGTCCCATGGCCCGGGCCGAGAAACGTACCCGGGTGACGGGTAAACTACTGAACGACGGTTCCAGGCCCCTGGTATCGGATGAGGTGACTTCCATGGAAATGAAAGAGGGGATCAGGCCCAGGGCCATGAATATGGTGATCCCGCTGCTCACCATGGTGGTGATGATGATCGTTTTCCTGGTATACACAGGTTGGGGAGAAGTGGAGGAACCCGCCGGATTCATGGACCATGTTGCCCGCGCGCTGGGACGCGGGTCGGGATCCTCGGCCGTTTTATATGCAGTGACCTGTTCCATACTGGTAGCCATGATACTATACCGCGTCCAGGGTATCATGAAGGTGAAAAAGATGGTGAGCCTGATCCTCAAAGGGATCAGCGAACTGATGCCCCTGGCGCTTCTGATGATGCTGGCCTTCTCCATCAGTCATGTTTGCAATACTCTGGGAACCGGCGAATATGTGGCGGGCATTACCGAGGGCTGGCTCTCGCCCGCCCTGTTGCCTGCCGTTGTGTTTATCTTATCCTCCTTTATTGCTTTTTCCACCGGGACCTCCTGGGGCACCTTTGCTATTATGATCTCCATTGCACTGCCCATGGCTGAAATGCACGGGGCGAATCTGTTCCTGGTGGTGGCGGCCACCATGGGAGGAGGCGTTTTCGGCGACCACTGTTCGCCCATTTCCGATACGACCATGATCTCGTCCATGGCATCGGCTTCCGATCATATCGATCATGTAAAGACCCAATTACCCTATGCCCTGCTAACAGGAACCCTGACGGTACTGATCTATCTGTTGCTTGGCTTTGCTATGGCTTGAGGGAGTGCAGGGCCTCTCTCAGGGTATGAGTGAGCCTTACAATCTCCACCTTTTTATGAGCAGAGCTCACCACTACTCTCAGAATCCCTTCGGCCCCGGCCCCTTTATAGGAGGTATATTGGGTATAGATGCCCTGATCGAGCAGGAAATTATGGATCTTCTTCATGGTGGAAGCATCCCGGTGGGAAAAGGAGAAGATGGGAACGGTTCCATGAATCTTCGGGATGTAGATGGTTTCGCTCTTGATTCCAATATGCTGGAGACTTTCTCTCAGGTATAAAGCATTGTTCCACAGCTGTTTTCTCAGGCTGTGATTCCCCTGGACCAGTTCCAGTCCCCTGATGCCTGCAGCCACCGCGGCATGCATGGGAGCGCTCGAACCGGTCAGGACACTTCCGGAACGGACTTTCGCAATAAAATCTCTGTTACCGGCCACGATGCCCCCGTATGCCCCGAAGGCTTTGGAGAGGGTGGCACCCAGGTATATCTCACTGGCCGGTGTTTCCAGTGCTTCACAGCTTCCCCTTCCGTGCACTCCCAGAATTCCCACGCCATGGGCATCGTCGATCCAAACCACCCCGTCAAATTTTCTGGCCATGTTCAGATACTCTCTGACAGGGGCAAGTGTTCCCATGACGGGGAACAGGCCATCACTGGCCACCAGGGGGCGCTGAGCTTTTCCCAGGTGCTTCTTCATTTTATCTTCCAGATCCTGCAGATCCCGGGTCCTGAAATGGATCACCTCTTTTCCGGTGGCTGCAGCCCCCTCCACCAGGCTGTAATGCGAACTATCGTCCAGGAAGATCACCTGGAAGAGGCCCATCTCATCGAGGGCTTTCAAACCTGCCAGACTGCACAGGTAACCTGAAGGAAGGTAAACGGCATCCTCGGTATTAAAAAAGTTGGCCAGTTTTTCCTCCATCTCCTCCAGCAGGGGAGTGGTGCCCGTGAGTGCCCTGCTGGTGGCACTCCCAATTCCGTATTTACTGGTAGCCTCGTTGGCAGCCCTGATTACCTCCGGATGGGAATGCAGCTGGAAATAGCTGGTTCCTGCAAAATAGAGGTAGCTCTTTCCATCGAGGACCACCGTGGTGCCGGTCCTGCTTTCCATGATATGTTGCCCGTCCGCTTTATTCATAGGATAGTCCCGGCTTAAGATATAATAATTTTTTCCTGGGACTCCAGATAAACGTCGTCAAAACCGGCCCCGATTCCCGGACTCTCCCCAAGTGTCCACAGGCCTGCTCCCTGGTATTCGATGCCCCCGGTAACCGGATCAGCATCCAGCATCAGGGAGGAGTCCATATCGTAGTGGACAATGCTGTCGCGGGCCAGCGCCAGGTGCATCAGGGCGGTCAGAGCAAAGCGCGATTCAGACATGCATCCCACCTGGCATTTGATGCCGGCAGCCTCGGCAACCGCCACAATTTTCAGGGCATTGTGTATCCCGCCCGATTTGGAGAATTTGATATTGAAGTAATCACAGGCCCCTATGCTGGCCAGGCGGAAGGTGTCGTGGTGGTCAAAGACCGATTCGTCGGCCATGATGGGAATGGGACTGTGTTCCCGGACCTTTACCAGTTCCCGGTTGTTCCAGTGGGGGATGGGTTCTTCACAGTGTTCAATGCCGAAGGGCTCCAGGGCTTTCAGGGTTTCAATGGCCGTAATGCTGTCCCAGCCCTGGTTGGCATCGATCCGGATGGGATAGCCGGGGCCCACGGCTTCCCGGATGGCCCGGATCCGGGCCACATCTTCCCGGGTGGTGGTTCCCAGCTTCACCTTGATGGCCGGGAAACCGGCTTTCTTAAATTCTAAAGCATCACGCGCCACTTTTTCGGGATCACCGATGCTGATGGTCATATCCGTATGGACCTTCTTGTGCTTGCTTCCCCCCAGTAATTGATAGAGCGGCATATTTGCCCGTAGTGCCAGCAGGTCATACAGGGCCATATCGAAGGCACTTTTCATGGTGGGGTTCCCTTTTACGGCCCGGTCGATCTCCCGGAGCCTTTCCTCAATGGCAAAAGGATCCCTGCCAAGCAGCATTTTGCCCACCTGTTTTCCCAGTTCAAAGACTGTCTCCTGGGTTTCCCCCACGATGTAAACAAAGGGAGCGCACTCCCCGGTGCCGGTCAGCCCGGCACCGGTATGGATACGGACCACCACGTTGGTGGCCTCCGGAATGACTCCCAGGGAGATTACAAAGGGCTCCCTGTACGGGATGTTCAGCTTAATCAGTTCGATTTTCGTGATGCTTTCACTCATAGGATCCGTTCAAAAACAGCTTGATACAGGCAATTTACTTCAATAAGCCTCAGCGAACAAACCTTTAGGCAGAAAACCTTGCCTGCACTTACTGCAGGTGGACCGACTTTTCACCGGCTTCAATGGCCACCGGCAGGAAATTCTCCCTGGGAGGCATCGGACAGGTGGCAAAGGGACTGAAGGCACAGGGGGGATTGTAAGCCTTGTTGAAATCCAGGATAATCCGGCCGGCGGAGTCGGGGGTGGCATACATGAACCTGCCTGCACCGTAGGTGTCCAGACCGGAAGTTTCGTCCGCAATTACCAGGAAATATCCTTCGCCCGAAATAAAGGGATGCAGGGAAAGCTTTTTGCCCTGGATCCTGAATTTCAGGATGCCGGGACACTCGTAGGATTCTGTAAAACCCTCCAACGGGGTGGCCACTGTCATGGTTTTTGATTCCTCGAAGGGTTCCAGGGTGGCCTCCACCACGTATGCGGTGTTTATGGGATAGGAGGGGATGTGATCCAGCTTTTCGATGCGGGGATGCCTGTGATCCCGGAGCCGGATCCCGTAGCGCACGCCCCGCTTGATAATATTCCAGGCCAGGTCGCCCTGCTGCAGGTAGGTGGTGTTCTTATCAAAGTCACTGGCCAGTTTCATGTCCCTCACCAGCGTGTCATTGACCGAAATGGAAATCCCTTCTGCCACGCGAAGACGGACAGACCCGCTGTCCAGGACCAGGGTGCCGCAGAAGGCAGCGGCTTTTTCCGGGAAGCGGATATCGTTGGAAGGATCCGAGCCAAAGCTGTTCTCTCCCTCTTCCAGCCAGAACAGTCCGGTCAGGCTGAGCCAGCCGTTCTTACTCTTCAGCCTTTCGAGGCGCTGCTGCCGCCAGGCTTCTGTCTCGGCCACATAGGCAGCTTTATCGGTGATAAGGGGAGCTTCGGAATTACATCCGGCCAGCAGGATCATTAGCGGAATAAGCAGGAGAAGGTAAGAAAAGCGATGCATACAGGCAGGTATTTAATGGACGGTTTAAATATCGCATAATTATTCTAATTTTGCAGCGGTCCCGGAGAGATGCCGGAGTGGTCGAACGGGGCGGTCTCGAAAACCGTTGTGCTCCTCGCGGGCACCAAGGGTTCGAATCCCTTTCTCTCCGCAAGGCAACCTTAACCCGCAGCCGCAAGGTTGCGGGTTTTTATCATTGTTTTTCAGAACGGTTTCATTTTTTTAACTTGGGACTTGCTCTATGAAGGGATATAAATGCGTCATATTTGACAGCGACGGGGTACTGGTCGACAGTGAAACTCTTTCGGCCAGGGTATTTCAGGAGATAGCCCGGGAACTGGGCCTGGAGCTCGATTTCGAAACTGCCGTGGAGCAATTCGCAGGAATCTCCATGAAGGAGAATCTGAATTTCATCCGGAAAAATATACCGGGAACCCTGCCGGAAGATTTTGAGAAGCAGTTCAGAGAGCGGACCTATGAGCTTTTTAAGACAGAACTGAAGGCTGTGGAAGGGATCCATGATCTTACCGGGAAGCTGCAGGTCCCTTTTTGTGTGGCATCCAGCGGTCCTGTCGAGAAAATCAGATTAAATCTGCAACTGGTCGGTTTACTCGAATATTTCGAGAACAGGATCTACAGTTCCTATGATATTGGCAGCTGGAAACCCGAACCGGGAATATTTTTGCATGCCGCAAAAGAGATGGGTTTTCTGCCCGAAGAGTGTGTGGTGATTGAAGATAGTGCCGCTGGAATCAGGGCGGCGCTGTCGGGTGGATTTATGGTGTATGCCCGGGCCGGAGAAAGGAAGAGGGGGCATTTTGAGCAACTGGGTGCCATAAGCTTTACACATATGAAGGAACTGGAACGCTATCTGGGCCTGTGAAAAGATCGAGGACCACCATAACAGATCTAGCCAGGGAGCTGGGAATTTCTCCCTCCACGGTTTCCCGGGCCCTGAACAAGCACCCGGCCATCAGTGACAGAACCCGGAAGGCAGTTGTAAAGCTGGCCCGGAAGAGAAACTACCAACCGAACCTTCTGGCGCTTCACCTGCTGCAGAAAAAGACCAATACCATCGGGGTGATCGTGCCGGAGATTACCAGCTATTTTTTTTCTTCCATTATCAATGGTATCCAGGATTATGTGAACTCGCTTGGGGTAAACATGATCATAGGCCAGTCGAACGAATCCTGCCAGGAGGAAAAAAGCATTGTACAAACCTTTACGTCCATCAATGTGGATGGTTTCCTGGTGTCCCCCTCCTCGGAAAGCAAAACCTATGATCACCTGGAAATACTGGCATCCAATAATATTCCACTGGTCATTTTTGACCGGGATTGTGTGGGTCTCCATGTGGATAAGGTGTTTGTGGACGAATACAAGGGGGCTTTCCAGGCTGTGGAATATCTGATTCAGACCGGGTGCAGGCGGATTGCACATATCGGGGGTCCGCAGACCCTCTCCACGGCTCGCCACCGGTTCAAAGCCTATAAAGATGCCTTGAAGAAACACGGCCTGCCTGTCCGGGAAGAGTATATGGTGGAAGCTGATGGTTTCGCACCGGAGCATGGGATCGAACCCTGCAAAAAGCTGCTTTCTCTTCCGGAGCCTCCGGATGCTGTATTCACCATTAACGATGGGGTGGCCATAGGTTCCATGTATGTAATCAAAGAGGCGGAACTACAGATCCCCGGTGAAATTTCTGTAATCGGTTTTGATGACGACCCGCATTCGTCCTATTTCAAGCCATCCCTGTCAACGGTCTGGCAACCCACCTACGAGATGGGCATGCTGGCTACCCGCATTCTGATGAAGCGTATCTCTTCCAACAATGAGCTGTCCAGGCTGAGAATTGAAACGCTACACCCGGAACTGGTGATCCGGGGTTCTTCCAGGTAATTCCAGGGCAGTGTTAATCGCAGAAAACCCTTGATAAGCAGTTTGATATATACGGTTTCTATGTAAATTCAATGCAAACCTTTGCATAAAGATTTTCCTTCGTTTTTTTGTGTTCGATCCAAATAAAGGGCTAAATTAGGTCCTCTGACCCTTAAAACAATCCGTCCATGCTTGTATCAACCAGGGACCTTTTCAGTATGTGTTATGGCCAATTTGGAATTGCCGCAGTGAATGTCTGGGATATGTTGCAGGTTCACGGACTGTTCAGCGCCGCACAAAAGGCCCGGGCACCTTTTATTGTGCAGACCACCCCACTGGCCAGGAACTATGCTCATCCACGCATGCTGATTGCCATGATTGCCGCCGCCTCCCGTATCTATCCGGATACTGTTTTTGCCATTCACCTCGATCACGGGAACAGGGAAGATGTGCTGGAGTGCATCCGGTCGGGAGACTATAATTCGGCTATGATCGATGCCTCCCATGAATCCTTCCGGGATAACATCGCCATCACCCGTCAGCTTGCGGAAAAGGCCCATGAAAAAGACATGGCAGTGGAAGCGGAGCTGGGAGTATTAAGCGGCATTGAGGACGAGGGGATGGTGGAGGGAAAGGCTGAGAAATATACCAGCCCGGAAGAAGTGGAAGAGTTTGTAAAGCAGACCGGGTGCGATAGCCTGGCTGTGGCTGTGGGCACCAGTCACGGAGCCTATAAATTCTCCGGGGGGAAGGGACTGCAGTTTGATATTTTAAGCGAAATTCAAAAACGTTTGCCCGGATTCCCACTGGTGCTGCATGGTGGTTCAGAAGTAAATAGTGAGGAGATACAAAGGATCAATGCAGCAGGCGGACAGCTGGGTATCGATGCCAGAGGAGTTTCGGGCGATGAACTTGTAAAAGCCCTGGAATATGGGGTTTGCAAAATTAACATTGCCACCGACGCCAGACTGATCTGGACCCGCGTACACCGCGAATTTTTCAAATATGCACCTGCCCAGTTCGACCCGGTAGTACCGGGTAAAACCTATGTGAAGGTCTTCGAAGAGTTCCTTCTGGAGAAATTTGAATTATTGAAATCCACGGGAAAAGCAACACAAATAAAAAATCCAGTATGATCAGAGATTCCAAATACCGCCTGCTGGCCAAAGCGGAGTCAGGCCACGGCATCTACCAGAGTGTTTTAAAGGAGGAGACCGGCTGGCAATTCCTGAATTTCCAGGCCCGGCTGATGAAAAAGGGGGAAAGCTGGTCGGGCCACACCGAAGGAAACGAATATGCCATCATTCTTCTGGGAGGAAATTATTCGGTGAAATCCGACAAGGGGAACTGGGAAACCGTGAACGGGCGCAGGGATGTGTTCAGCGGGATTGCGCATACTCTGTACCTTCCCCGGAACACCCGGTTTGAACTCAGCGCCCGGAGTGAAGTGCTGGATATCGCCTATGGCTGGTGCAAAACGGACCAGGACCATCCTGCCCGTTTCAAGGCTCCCGAAGAGGTGGCCATGGAGATCCGGGGAGGAGACAATGCCACCCGCCAGATAAACAGCCTGATTCAGCCGGGCTTCGATTGCCACCGGCTGGTCTCGGTCGAAGTATATACCCCATCGGGAAACTGGAGTTCCTTTCCGGCTCATAAACATGATGCACGCCGTTTGGATGAGAAGGGAGAGGTGGTGGAGGCCTGTCTCGAGGAGACCTATTTCTATAAGATCGACAAAGCCCAGGGCTTTGCCATTCAGCAGGTATATAACGACGACCGCAGCCTGGATGAGATCGCCGTGGCCCGGAACAACGATGTGGTCCTGGTGCCGGAAGGCTATCATCCGGTGGTGGCCGGACATGGTTACCATGTTTATTACCTGAACTTTCTGACCGGAAGCGACCAGTCGCTGGCCAATACCGATGATCCGGACCATAAGTGGATCTATGATTCCTGGAAGGGACTGGATCCCAGAATCCCGCTGGTCACTGCTGAAATGAACAAGAAGAGTTAATCCGAAACTAAGGCTATGAGCGCACTGGACAAAAAATACGATGTGATCACCTACGGGCGTTCTTCCATTGACCTCTATTCCCAGGAAGTAGGTGCCCCTTTTGAGGAAATCCCAGGATTTCATGCCTTTGTGGGGGGCTCTCCCCTGAACATTGCCGTGGGCTGCAGCAGGCTGGGCCTGAAGGCCTGCTTGCTGACGGGTGTGGGCAGGGACAAGGTGGGGGATTTCATACTGAATTTTCTGAAGGAGGAAGGCGTGGTGACCGATCATATCCCGGTTATTGAAGGGGCCAGAAGCTCGGCCGTGATCCTGGGCATTGAGCCCCCGGACCGCTTCCCGCTGGTCTACTACCGGGACAACTGTGCCGATTCACAGATCAGCATTGACCATGTGCTGGATGCTGAGATCGAGCAAGCCAGGCTGCTGGAGGTTTCCGGAACGGCCCTGAATATGGAGCCCACCCGCAGTTCCGCGTTCCTGGCTGCAGAGATCGCCCGCAGTAAGGGGATCCCGGTGCTGCTGGACCTGGACTTCCGGGCCGACCAGTGGCATGATATCCGGGCCTTCGGGGTGACCAGCCGGGCCTTCATGCGGAATGTGAACCTGGTGCTGGGCACCGAAGAGGAGATCCTGGCAGCCTACCTCAAGGATGAGTCCCAGCTGTATATCAGCCACCAGCAGATTTCAGCGCCCGAGATAAAGGGAGATCTCCAGGAGGCCATCCGGGGGATCCTGCAACTGGGGGTGGAGGCCCTGATCGTTAAAACCGGCTCCCGGGGAGCAAAGGTCTATCGGGCCAATGGCCGTGTGGAAGAGGTCCCCGGTTTCCCGGTGGAGGTGGTGAACATCCTGGGTGCAGGGGATGCTTTTGCAGCAGGTTTTATTTACGGATACCTGAAGGGATGGGATCTGTACAAGAGCTGCCGCATGGGCAATGCCTGCGGGGCCCACGTGGTTACCCAGCTGGGTTGTGCCAACTTCACTCCATACGAAAAGGATATTCTCAAATTCATTGAATCAAAAGGCGGGTTTTAATCCGGATGCAGAATTTAAATCATCGACCATGAGCACGATCAGATTAAGCGTTGCCCAGGCAACCCTGGAATACCTGAAGAAACAATACTCGGAACGGGATGGCAGGGAAGGGGCCTTTTTTGCAGGTTGTTTTGGCATTTTTGGTCACGGAAACCTGGCGGGTTTCGGGCAGGCCCTGCAACAGACCCCCGATTTCCGGTACTACCTGGTACGTAATGAGCAGGCCGCAGTCCATACCGCTGTGGGCTATGCGAAAATGAAGAACCGCTTGTCGACCTTTGCCTGCACCTCCTCCATCGGTCCGGGGGCCACCAACATGATCACCGCTGCAGCCGGAGCAACCATCAACCGTTTGCCGGTACTGCTGATGCCCGGGGATATTTTTGCACAACGAAAGGTGGCCCCCGTCCTTCAGCAGCTGGAATCGGCCGCTTCCCAGGATATTTCGGTGAACGATTGTTTCAAACCGGTCTCCAGATACTGGGACCGGATCAACCGTCCGGAGCAACTGATCACCTCCCTGCCGGAAGTCATGCGCGTGCTCACCTCGCCGGCCGATACGGGGGCGGTGACCCTCTGTATTCCCCAGGATGTGCAGGCCGAAGCCTTCGATTTTCCCCGGGAGATGTTTGAAAAGAGAATCTGGCATATTCCACGTCCGCGCCCCGACAAACAGGCGCTTCAGAGAGCTGTGGAACTGATACGCAGATCCGGAAAACCTATGATTATCGCCGGAGGCGGTGTGATCTACAGCGGGGCAGAAGAGATCCTGAAGAAGCTGGTGCATCACACCGGAATCCCGGTGGGAGAAACTTTTGCAGGAAAAGGTTCCCTTCCTTACAACGATCCGCATAACCTGGGTGCCACCGGGGCCACGGGGACCGAAGGGGCCAATGCCTTCAGCCGGGAGGCGGATCTGATCATCGGAATAGGAACCCGCTACAGCGATTTCACTACGGCCTCCAAAACTGCCTTTCAGAATCCGGAGGTGAAGTTCTTAAATATCAACATCGCTGAATTTGATGCTTTTAAGCACAGCGGACTGCCCCTGACAGGAGATGCCCGGGTGATCCTGGAGGAGCTGTTGGCAGCCCTGGAAGACTACAGGGTGGAGAAATCATACAGACAATGGGCAGCGGAATACAACAGAAGCTGGGATGAAAAAGTGACGCAGGCCTACCGGGCAGAAGAAAGGGAGCAGCCCAGTCAGGCCGAGGTCCTGGGGGCGCTTAATGCATTTATGGATCCGGAAGATGTGGTCCTTTGCGCCTCGGGAAGCGCTCCGGGTGATCTGCATAAGCTCTGGCGCACAAGTCACTCCAAGGGTTTTCACCTGGAATACGGGTATTCCTGCATGGGCTACGAGATTTCGGGCGGACTGGGAGCCAAGATGGCCTGTCCCGACCGGGAGATATACGTGATCCTGGGCGATGGAGGTTACCTGATGATGCCCTCCGAGATCATTACCTCCCTGCAGGAGGGCTATAAACTGTCTATTATCCTGATCGATAACAATGGTTTTGCCAGCATAGGCGGACTTTCCAAATCCATTGGAAGTGAAGGATTTGGCACCAGGTATGTATACCGGGACCAGCAATCGGGGCTGCTGGAGGGAGAGCCGCTTCCGGTGGACCTGGCTAAAAATGCAGAGAGCCTGGGGGCCAGGGTCTTCCGGGCAGCCGATGTGGCCTCCCTGAAGGATGCCCTGAAAGAGGCCCGGAAGGAGGAGCGGACCACGGTCATTCATATTACCACGGTTCCCGAACGGAAAATGGCCGGATACGGATATGCCTGGTGGGATGTTCCCATTGCCGAGGTAAGCAGATCGGAGCCGGTGCAGAAGGCCCGTGAAAATTACGAAGAGCAAAAAAAGAAACAGCGTTACTTCTTCTAAGATAGCACGCCTATGTTAACTCTTGTCACCTTTATCGCTTTTACTGCTTTTGTTGCCTTTTATGCCTGGTTTAAACTTCGAAAGGAAAAACTGGATTCCTCCGAGGGTTATTTTCTCGGGGGACGAAGTCTGACCGGGGTGGTGATTGCCGGCTCCATGCTGCTGACCAATATTTCCACCGAGCACCTGATCGGGATGAATGGCTCCTCCTATAAGAATGGCTTTATCATCATTGGCTGGGAGGTGACCTCCGCCATTGCGCTGGTGGTGGCTGCCATGTTTTTCATACCCAGATACCTGCGACTCGGTCTGACCACCATTCCGGAATTCCTGGAAAAACGGTTCGACGGACTGACCCGCAGCCTGGTGGCCCTGTTTCTGGTGGTCTCCTTTGTGGTCACCCTGCTGCCCATCGTACTGTACACGGGAGCCATCAACCTGGAGAGTATTTTCAATATATCCGAGACCCTGGGGGTGTCCAGGTCCCAGGGACTGTGGATCACCGTGGTGGCCGTGGGGCTTATTGGCTCCATGTATGCCATTTTCGGCGGACTGAAGGCGGTGGCAGTGTCCGATACCATTAACGGCTACGGACTGCTGATCGGGGGGGTGCTGGTCCCGCTGTTTGCCCTGGTGGCCATTGGGGATGGCAATCCCATAAGCGGACTTACCAGGGTATTTCAGCATGCACCTGAGAAGTTTAATGTCATCGGGGAAAAGGGATCGGTGATGCCTTTCGGGGTGCTATTCACCGGTCTGATTATTAACCAGCTCTATTTCTGGGGAATGAACCAGACCATCATTCAGCGGGCCCTGGGGGCAAAAAACCTGGTGGAGGCCCAGAAGGGACTTTTATTTACAGGTGTTCTGAAAATACTGGTCCCCATTATCATTATCCTGCCCGGTGTGATCGGCTTCTACTATTTCGGCGACAGCATGTATGAAAACCAGGATCTGATCTATCCTGCCCTGATCAAAAAGGTGCTTCCCCTGGGTCTGTCCGGTTTTTTTGCGGCCGTGGTCATGGGTGCGGTACTGAGTACCTTTAACAGTGTCCTGAACAGTGCGGCGACCATTTTAAGCGTGGATGTCTATAAACGGCTGATCAAAAAGGATGTGGAAGACAAGCGGCTGGTCTGGATCGGCCGGTCGGTATCCTCGGTCCTGGCCGTTTTTGCCATTCTTGCCGCCCCTCTGGTGGCCAGGGCTCCAGAGGGCCTGTACCAGCTTCTGCAGGAGTTGAACGGAATTTTTTTCATTCCCATCGCCTCCATTATGCTGGCCGGTTTTTTCATGGAAAAGGTTTCAGCGGTGGGAGCCAAGGCCGCTTTGCTATTTGGTATGGCCTACTATATCCTGACCACGATTATTCTGAAAATAGATATTCATTTTATTCATAACTGGGGGATTGAATTTGTGATGAATGTGATCATCATGTATACGGTATCCTGTTTTTATCCCCGGAAAAATTTCGGGATCCGGACGGCTCCGGTGAAGATGGAGATGGTGCAGTGGAAATATGCCAGACACCTCTCGGCTGTGCTGGTAGTGGTCACCATCCTGATCTATATTTTGCTGGGAAGGGCCTGAGTTATATATCATTCTGTAAACCAATGAAATCAAATAAACTGAATCAAAGAAACTGAATCATGGAGATATTAAAGAACTACATTAATGGGCAGTGGACCACCGGCAGGGAGAAAGCGAGCAGAGAGGTGCTTAATCCGGCCAGCCAGGAGCTTCTGGCCAGGATCCCCTTCGGACCAGGAACAGCGGCGGATGTCGAAGAGGCGGTGGCCGCAGCAAGTAAAGCCCTGGAGGAATGGCGCCAGATACCGGTCATGCGACGGGTGCAGCCGCTCTATAAACTGAAGTCCCTGCTGGAAGAACACATGGAAGAAATTGCCAGGCTTATCACTTTGGAATGCGGAAAAAGTTTTGCAGAGTCGGTGGCAGAGATGCAACGCGGTATAGAGAATGTGGAAACGGCCTGCGCCACCCCCACGCTGCTGCAAAGCGAGTTTTCGGAAAATATAGCCACCGGCATTGATGAGTTTATGATCCGTCAGCCTGTGGGAGTCACTGCCTGTATCTCCCCCTTTAATTTTCCCGGGATGATTCCTTTCTGGTTCATGCCCTATGCTCTTGCCTGCGGAAACAGTTTTATCCTGAAACCCTCCGAAAAAGTGCCTCTGACCATGATGCGGGTCTTTGAACTGATTGACCGGCTGGACCTTCCGAAAGGGCTGGTCAACCTGGTGCACGGGGGGAAAGAGAGTGTGGATGCACTGCTCGATCACCCGGAGGTGAAGGCCATCAGCTTTGTGGGATCGACTGCTGTGGCCAGATACATTTATCAGAGAGGGGCTGCCAATGGCAAGCGCGTTCAGGCGCAGGGCGGAGCGAAAAACCCGCTTATTGTGATGCCCGATGCGGAGATGGAAATGACCGCCAGGATCATTGCCGACAGTGTATACGGATGTGCCGGTCAGCGTTGCCTGGCTGCTTCAAACATAGTAACAGTGGGGGATACCAAAGGAACAATTCGAGAAGCAGTGTTTGAAGCCGCAAAAAACAAAGTCACCGGGTTTGGCCTGGACGAAGGCGTAGAGATGGGTCCGCTTATCACCCCCGAAAGCAAATTGCGGGTGGAGCAGCTAATTGATCAGGGAGTGGCTGAAGGGGCCAGGCTTCTTCTGGATGGCCGGGGAGCTAAGATCCCGGGCTACGAAAAGGGGAACTTCATTAAGCCGACCATACTGGAAAATGTGTCCCCGGATGGCGAGCTTGTTCGGACGGAAATATTCGGCCCGGTGATGAGCCTGCTTTCCATGGACAGCCTGGATCGGGCCATCGAGTTTGTGAATGGAAACAGCTATGGGAACATGGCCTGTCTGTTCACCTCCAGCGGCCTGAGTGCACGGACTTTCCGCAACCGGGCCAATGCCGGCAATATAGGAATCAACATCGGAGTGGCCGCTCCCATGGCCCAGTTCCCTTTCAGTGGATGGAACGACAGTTTCTTTGGGGATCTGCATGGACAGGGCCGGCATGCCATTGAGTTTTATACCCAGACGAAGGTGGTTATCGAGCGCTGGCCCAGGGAGTGGTCTCGCAAGTTTTAAAGCGACATGACATGAATTATACGGATAATCAATAAATTGAAATTTTCTTGAGAATGATACAGATAGCCAACGCACCCTGTTCCTGGGGTGCTTTAGAATTCGACCTGGAGGGTGAATCCTCCGGGTACCAGCAGGTTCTGGACGAGATGGTGGAAACCGGATATGCCGGGACTGAGCTGGGCGACTGGGGCTTTATGCCCACCTCTCCCCTGGAATTACAAGAGGTTCTGAGCATCCGGAACCTGGAGCTTCTGGGGGCCTTTGTCCCGGTGGCCCTGGCAAAGAGTGATGCCCATAAGGCCGGGGTGGAGCTGGCACTGAAAACAGCCGGACTAATGCAAGAGGCTGGCTATCCCGGGGCATTTATTGTCCTGGCCGATGAGAATGGTTCCGTGGAAGAGCGCACTAAAAATGCCGGGCGTATTACGCCGGCCATGGGGCTGGGGGAGCAACAGTGGCGCACCTTTTCCTCCGGGGCAGAGCTGGTGGCCCGGGCGGTGAAAGAACGCTACGGAATGAGAACTGTATTTCACCATCATTGCGGGGGCTATGTGGAGACCCCGGGGGAAGTGGCAAAACTGATGGAACTGACCGATCCCGGCCTGTTGGGCCTCTGCCTTGATATGGGCCATTATGCCTTTGGAGGAGGGGATCCGGTGGAAGCGCTGGAGAAGTATTATTCCAGGATCTGGCATCTGCATTTTAAGGATTTCGACCCCGGGGTGGGAGAGCAGGTGCGAAGGAAATCTTACGACTATTTTAAATCGGTGGAACAGGGCGTATTCTGCGAACTGGGAAAGGGAAATGTGGATTTCAAAGCCATCGTTCAAATACTGAAAGACAAAGCTTATGAGGGATGGATCGTCGTAGAGCAGGACGTACTGCCCGGGATGGGCTCCCCGAAATGTTGTGCGGCCAGCAACCGGAATTACATCAAATCAATGGGATTATAGGATCATAAAACAAACAAATGATGAAAACGATTAATGTAGCAATTGCCGGCCTGGGCCGAATAGGCAAGATTCACCTGGAAAATCTGGCACGGAACTTCAGTGAAATCAAGGTGGTGGCGGCCATGGATCCATTGGAAGAATCCAGGGAAATCGCCGAAAAGTTCAGGGTCCCGGTGTTCGCAGAAACCTTCGAAAAGCTGCTGGCAGTGCCGGATCTGGATGCTGTGGTGATCTGCTCGCCCACAGATACACATGCCGACTATGTCATCCGGGCCGCCAGGGCAGGGAAGCAGATTTTTTGCGAGAAACCCCTGGACCTCTCCCTGGAACGGGTGCAGGAGGTCCTGGAGGTGGTAAAAGAATCCGGGGTACAGCTGATGCTGGGCTTTAACCGCCGCTTTGATCCGGAGTTCAGGAAGATCCGGAGCCTGGTGGAAAGCGATGCGGTGGGAGATCCGCAGATTATAAAAATTAGCAGTCGCGATCCGGGCCCTCCTCCCGTTTCTTATATCCGGGTATCCGGAGGAATGTTCCTGGATATGACCATCCATGATTTTGATATGGCCCGTTACATCTCCGGGAAAGAGGTGAAAGAGGTATTTGCAAAAGCGGCTGTGAAGGTGGATCCTGAGATTGGTCAGGCCGGGGACGTGGATACCGCGGTGATCACCCTTACCTTTGAGGATGATTCCATGGCTGTGATCGACAATTGCAGAAAGGCAGCCTATGGCTACGATCAGCGCCTGGAGGTGTTCGGAAGCAAGGGAATGGCGCAGGCCGGGAACCATTTCCCAAACAACCACAAACTATATACAGAAGAAGGGGTATCGGGCGACCTTCCCCTCCACTTTTTCCTGGAGCGCTATGATGCCTCCTACAATCAGGAGATCCGTGAATTTATCGATGCCCTGCTATCGGGAAGCGATATGCCCGTGGGGGGATCGGACGGACTGATCTCCATAGCCATCGGACTGGCAGCCAAAAAATCGGTTCAGGAAAACCGGCCCGTTCTGATGACGGAAATCTTAAAATGATTTAACTCAGATTAAACTCCCCGCAGATGAAAACCAGGATATCCTTTTTGCTGTTGCTGCTGTTCCTGACAGCCTGTGCAGAAAAATCCAAAGACTGTCCGGACCGGACCTTTTCGGAAGCCCCTGGTTTCTGCCTGCAAAACCGTGCGCCTCTTTTTCCCAAAAAATACCTGGAGCTTCCCCTGGGTTCCATTCGTCCTGAGGGCTGGCTCCTGCAGCAGCTGGAGCTGATGCGGGACGGGATGACCGGTCACCTCGATGAATGGTACCCCTCGGTGGTAGGCGAGCGGAACGGCTGGCTGGGAGGCGATGGCGATGGCTGGGAGCGCGGGGTATACTGGCTGGACGGACTGCTGCCCCTGGCCTGGTTGCTGGAGGATGAGGCTCTGAAGGAAAAGGCCAAACCCTGGATCGAATGGACCCTGGGGAGTCAGACCGAATCCGGATATTTCGGCCCGGTGCCTTTTGAGGAGCCCCCTGAAGCAGAGCCCGGACTCCAAAAGACCAAACGGCAGGACTGGTGGCCCAAGATGGTGATGCTCAAGGTCCTGCAGCAGTATTACGAAGTGTCGGGCGATAAGCGTGTCATCGAGCTGATGCTGAACTACTTCAGGTTCCAGCTCAGGGAACTCCCCGAAACTCCGCTGGATCACTGGACCTTCTGGGCCAACCGCCGGGGAGGGGATAACCTGATGCTGGTGCACTGGCTCTATAACCTGACTGGCGAGGATTTCCTGCTGGAGCTGGGGGAGCTGCTCCACGAACAGACCTTCCCCTGGACAGAGGTTTTCCTGAATGAGAATGGTTACCAGGGCGCGGATCTGGATCATCTTTATCCCTATAATACCGGGAACCGCTATCCTTTCGACCAGGAGCTGATTTCACGGCTTTGCACCAGGCAGTTGCAGAGTTTCCACTGTGTAAACCTGGCACAGGGGATCAAGGAACCCCTGATCCGTTACCAGCAGGACCCGGATCCGCGCTATCTGAAAGCGGTGGAACAGGCCTTGGAGGATATCCGCCTCTACCACGGACAGCCCCAGGGGATGTACGGGGGAGATGAGCCCATGCACGGAAAGGATCCCACCCAGGGAATTGAACTGTGCTCGGTGGTGGAACTCATGTATTCCCTGGAGAAGATGATTGCCATTACGGGCAATCCGGCTATGATGGACCACCTGGAAAAGATTGCCTACAATGCCCTGCCCACCCAGGTGACAGATGATTTCAGCGCCCGGCAGTATTTCCAGCAGGCCAACCAGGTGATGCTCACCCGTCACCGCCACAACTTCTATGAAGAGGACCATCACGGAGGAACGGACCTTTGCTACGGCCTGCTCACCGGTTATCCATGCTGCACCTGCAACCTGCACCAGGGCTGGCCCAAACTGGTCTCCCATCTCTGGTATGCCACCGATGGGGGCGGACTGGCCGCGGTGGTTTATGGTCCCTGTCATCTGACAGCCAGGGTGGGTGAGGGCGCAGAAGTGACCATCCGGGAGGAAACAGCCTATCCCTTTGAAGATAAGATCCGCCTCCATTTTTCACTGGAGAATCCGGCCGGATTCCCGCTGCACCTGAGAATCCCGGGATGGTGCAAAGAACCAGGCCTGACTGTCAACGGACAGCCAGCCTCCTTTCAGGTGGAAAAAGGGATGCTGCTGGTGGACCGCACCTGGCAGGAGGGAGACCTGCTGGAGCTGCATCTGCCCATGGACGTTTACCTGAACCGCTGGGAGGAAAACGCAGTCTCCGTGGAACGGGGCCCGCTGGTATATGTCTTAAAGATCCGAGAGCAATGGACAGAGGTGGAGAACAAGGACAAATACGGGAACTACAGCGAAGTCCGCCCCCTGGATCCCTGGAATATCGGATTGCTGGAAGCGGCTGTTCTGGACCCGGAATCCGGTTTTGAATTTGTCTCCCTTCCTGTCAGGGAAAAATTAAGCGGCAGAGCGGAAGGATCGGGCGGTAAGCCGGGCGGATCGCTCGGCAATCCCGGACAGGCCGGGCGCCAAACAGGCCAGGCTTTCAGTGAACAAGAAGGTCCGGACTGGCAGGAAAAGGGCATTTATCCCTGGACCCTGGAGAATGCCCCGGTGGAATTGCACAGCAGAGGCAGGATCATTCCCGACTGGGAACTGTACCGGGAGATGGCCGGTCCGCTTCCACACAGCCTGCCCCTGAAGCACCTGCAGGGCGATCTCCCGCTGGAGATCACCCTGATTCCCTACGGGTGTTCAACCCTCAGAATTACTGAATTCCCGGTGGTGCGGTAGTTTATTTTTTAAGCGCTTCACTCCCTGTTTTGCATAAAACCGAACTTCAAAGTCCTCGTTGCTAAACACGGCTTTTAAAGGTTCAATAGCACGGGGATTTCCCGATTGAATGCAGACAATGACCGCGTTTCTTCTTACATCGACATGCTCGTCCTGCAGTTCTCCGATGGCCTGGGTGAGCCCAATGCCGGGATCGATTTGCACGATGGCATCCAGGGCAGCTATCTGGTTGTAATGTTCTCCACCGTTCAATCCTTCCAGCAGGACCGGAAGGGCACCCGGGTCTCCTATGGTACCCAGAGCCCCGTAAATGAGAAAGAAGTTGTTATCCTGGGTGGGATTGGTCAGTATGCCGGCGAGGCTGTCCGAAGCAAGGGCCGATTTGATTTCCCCTGCCGCCACAATGGCACTGCTTCGTACCCGTTTTACGGAGTCGTACAGGGACCGGACAATGATGTCTTCTGCTTCCCGGACTTTCATGCTGCCCAGATGCATCAGGGCAAACTCCCGGATCACCGGATTGGGGCTTTCGGAAAGGCCAAGATGGAGATCCTTTCCGGCCTCCCCGTACCCGGGGATCTGTTCGATCAGGGCATAAATCTCACGGCGCTTGTCCTGGGCCTCCTCCAGTTTTGCCTGTACTTCGCTCAGTTCCTGCTTGCTTTCTTCAGGCGTTTCTGCCTTTCTGTCCGATCCACCCAGGTCCATCCAGAACAGGGAGAGCGCCATGAATATACCGGTGTAGATCAGTACGATCCAGAGTACCTGTCTCCGCTTTCCGGGGAATTCTCCTCCTGTGACCATCCGGCCCGGCCAGGTGAGGATCCTGTTCAGCCATTTCGGAAGCGGAAAAAAAAAGAGGGAGGATTCCCTGTAGCTTGCATAGCTTCCCCCGGTGATCTTCATCATCCGGATCTCCTCCATCATGCAGATCCCGATAATGATCATGGTCATCAGCAGCCAGGGAAGGGAAGAGGGTACCTGCCAGGTCATTTTCATGCTTCTTTCATGGGGAGAGAAAAGAATGAAGCCATAACTCCAGAGAATCCAGCCCAGGTACTGCGGGTGGCGGGATATTTTATAAATCCAGGAGCTTGCCACTTTATCACCGCTGTACCTGGTTTTAAACCAGAGCAGGACGCCCCAGGTAAAAAGAAAGGCCCCCGCAGCCATAAAAAACCAGGAAATAAAATCATGCGCATCCCAATGGAAGAGCCCCAGGAACCACCTGAGGATCCAGTAGGGAACATAGATAACTTTCCCGAGATCGAGGATATCGAAGGATATTTCCAGGAAAGGGAGCCAGCCCACCCGGAGGAATCCCAGTCCGGCCAGGAAAAACATACTGAAGGCAAACTGACCGAATACCGGGATAAAGAGACCAACGGCTCCGGTCACGGCCAAGCCGGTTTTCCGGGTGAGATAACTTACAACGATCAATCCAAGGATCAGGATCAGCGAGCCATAGCCGATCCATCTCAGGTGAAGTCCCTGGATAAAAAGCTCGGTTTTAAAAGCATTTGCATCCCCTCCGCCGTGGTCAAACTGGGGAAACCCAAGATTGTTCTGCAGGCCTGCATCCAGCAGCGTGGGAAGTTCGATAAAGGCAAAAACTAAACCAAAGGAGAAAACAATGGCAAGGAGGAGCAGTCCTGCATTGTTCAGGAAATTACGTTTCATGTCGGTGTATTAAACTATCGTTCAAATACAATACGCATACGGACCTTTTCGTCAGTGGTTCCGCTTTCGTTCCTGGCAGGATTCCAGAGGGGACCTTCCTGCAAAAGCCTGATGGCCTCTTCTGTATACATTGAACCGGGAGAACGAAGAGTCTGAATACCGGAAATAGATCCATCCCTGGCCACGTTAAACCTCAGGACCACTACCTCCCTCTTACTCAGGGTATCTCCGGCTGGGAACCGGATCTGCTCCTCTATGTACATCTTGAAGGACTCGAGCCCCCCTTCAGGCTCTGCCCTTTGGGATGTATATTCTTTTGATTCAAGTCTCACCTGCTTTGCCTTATCGCCCGGATCGGCCGGTTTACCGCCCTCGTATCCGATGACCACCACCTCATCTGAAACGGCCAGATCGGGCTGTGCCTCCACACCCACCTCACCGGCCACCGGAGCAGGAGTCCTGGCCTCCACCTCCAGCGCCTTTACCTCCAGCGCCTTTACCTCCAGCGCCTTTACCTCCGGCGCCCTTACCTCCGGCGCCTGGTCTTCTATCGCCATTTCCTCTACCGCTTTTTTGTCCAAAGCCCTTTTCCCCGGTCCTTTGTCCTCCGGTGCTATTTCAGCAGGGTCCGTGGCCCCGGCAGCCTTAGCCAAGACCGGTTCAGCCTCAGCCACAACCGGTTCATTCCTTTCGGCAATCTTTGTTTGACGAATCCTCCTTGTACTGACGTCCCTTTCAAGACCAGTTTTTTCCACGATGGTTTCTTCTTCAGGAACCCGCGCTTCTTCCTGGATCAAACCCATATCAGATTCCGCCTCTTCCGCTTCTGCTGTTTCCGGGGCGGGTGTTTCCCTATCTGCACTTGCATCTTCCTGAAGATATATTTGATCACCTGGCAGGGATTCCGGGGCAGTTTCAGGATCGAACTCATAAATATTCAGGAAAACAGTACCAACGATCAACAGGGAGGCCACTGAAGCCGCCACATAATACCAGGTGCGTCTTCTCCTTCTGCTCAGTCGCTTCTGTAAACCGGCATGAAGAGACAGCAGGTCTTCCTCCAGCTCACGGTCAGAAACCTGCTCCATACCCTCCAACGCTTCCTTTTCAAAAGGATCAGCCTCCAGGTCTCTTTCAAAGGAATAACGATCCCCGGGAGAAAGTTCTCCTTTCAGGTACTTCAGGTACTCCTGGGTGCTTCTATGTTTCCTTTTAGCGGTCATTTGTTTTTTTCCAGACAGATTTTCAAATTTCTTTTACCGTTCTGGAGATAGCTTTTCACCATTTTTTCACTGATCTGAATCTTTTCCGCGATCTCCTGGTAACAGAGTTTCTCATAATAGAAGAGTACAATACACTGTTTCTGTTCATTCTTTAACTGCTCAATACAGTTTTTTAAGGCGTCCTCCACAGTATCCACAGTAGCCGGCTCTTCGTCTATAGGATGCAAAGCCTGCTCCGATTCCATAAATTCCCGTTCGATTTTATACTTTTCCATACGGCCCGACACACTTTTCTGCGAGCGGATCTGCATCAAAGAGTGGTTTTTGGTCAGGACAAACAGCCAGTTTTTGAAATTCCGCACCTCCTGTCCGGGCAGGTCAGTTACCAGTTTTTCGAAGATCTGCATGACCGCATCTTTGGCTTCTTCTCTGTTTTCCAGGTATTTGAGTGACACCCCGTAAACCAGGTGCATGTAGCGGGAATAAAGTTCTCCCAGCGTATCCAGGCTGCCCGTACGTTTGAATTGCAGGAGGAGTTCCTCATCGCTGCGTTCGGGATGTTTACCGCTGATTTCGAGCATAAGCCGGGAATGAATTGAGCTAAAATTAAAAAAAATTGCCTTAGGTTTTATGGAATCGGGGAGAAGGCTGCATCCTAAGGGTGAAGTCAAACAAAAAAACAGAAATCATGAAAGCAATCATTTCAATACTTACAGTTCTTTTTTTCTCAGCCTTCAGCCTGGCGCCCGATCAGATCCGTACGATCGGCGGAACGGTCAGTGATGAAGCGGGAAATCCTTTGTCGGGTGTCACCGTCGTGGTGAAAGGAAGCACCCAGGGCACCATTACAGATGTGAACGGCGCCTTCCGGCTCCAGATAAGCTCAGAAGCCAAAACCCTGGTATTCTCTTATGCCGGATATGAAACCGAGGAAGTCAAAATACCCCGTTCCAACCGTATTCATATCAGCCTTCAGCCATCCAGCCAGGCGCTGGAGGAGGTGATTCATATGGAATATGACATGGAATATGACATGGCGGCCCCCAGGGAAGCGAAATCCTCCGGTGTACCGCTCCTCGGTGCCTCCTCAAATTCATACATCAAACGGGCAAGCTACCCGAGCTTTGCTGCACCCGAGCAGGGTTATATCCAGCACAATACAGAAGGATACACGGCCATTGATGAAAACGGATTTAAAGATGTGCTTCACAATCCCCTGTCCACCTTCAGCATTGATGTGGACAGGGCCTCCTACTCCAACGTACGCAGGTTCCTGAATATGGGACAACTTCCCCCCATGGATGCGGTCCGGATCGAAGAGATGATCAACTATTTCTCCTATGATTACCCCGAACCGGAAGGCAGGCATCCCTTCTCTGTCTACACTGAAATCTCACAATGCCCTTGGAACAGCAAGCACCAGCTGTTGCACGTGGGACTTAAAGGCAAGAGCATTGACAAGGATGAATTGCCTCCGTCCAACCTGGTCTTTCTGATCGATGTGTCGGGTTCCATGAGTGATGCCAGTAAACTTCCTCTTCTGAAGCAGGCCTTTCGTATGCTGGTCAATGAGCTGAGGCCCGAGGACCGGGTGGCCATCGTGGTCTATGCGGGGGCAGCCGGATTGGTCCTGGAATCTACCCCGGGCAATGAGAAAGCCAGGATCCTGGCCGCACTGGACCAATTGCAATCGGGCGGATCCACCGCCGGTGGTGCCGGTCTGAAGCTGGCCTACAAGGTCGCCCAGGAGAATTTTGCCGTGGAGGGCAATAACCGGATCATCCTGGCAACAGACGGCGATTTTAATGTGGGTTCTTCCAGCAATGCCGAAATGGAACGCCTGATCGAAGAGAAGCGCGAACACGGCGTGTTTATGACCGTGCTGGGATTCGGCATGGGCAATTACAAGGATGACAAGATGGAGATCATTGCCGACAAGGGCAATGGCAATTATGCCTATATCGATAACATCCAGGAGGCCCGCAAGGTCTTTATCACCGAATTTGGCGGAACGCTCTTCACCATCGCCAAGGATGTGAAGTTCCAGATGGAATTCAACCCTGCCCGTGTGAAAGGATACCGGCTGGTGGGTTATGAGAACCGCCTGCTGAATGATGAAGATTTCAATGACGATAAGAAGGATGCCGGAGAAATGGGTGCCGGACATACGGTAACCGCACTCTATGAGATCATTCCCGCCGGTTCGGATGAGCCGCTGAAAAGCATAGCCCCATTGAAGTACCAGGCTAACAGGGCTGATGCAAAAGCTTCTGAAAAGGTGCAAGCCGACCCCAAAGCCGAGCTGATGACCGTGAAACTGCGCTATAAGCAGCCCGACGGAGATACCAGCACCAGGGTGGAGATCCCGGTCAAAGGAAAGGTTCTGGACCTGGAAGAAACCTCGGATAATTTCCGCTTTTCTGCAGCCATCGCTGAATTCGGACTGCTCCTCAGAAACTCCGAATACAAGGCAGAAGCTTCCATGGAGGAGGTGATTGCCCTTGCAAAAGAGGCCAGGGGAGAGGACGAGGAAGGTTACCGCTCCGAATTCCTGAAGCTGGTGAGACTGGCCGACTCCCTGAAAGAGTGGAGCGCTGAAAATTAGTATATTAAGGCACCCAAGCACCCCAGCAGAAGCTGGCTCAGAGGCTGTCCAGACCGGGCAGCCTCTGTTTATTGTCACAGACTTGAATCAATAAAAGCAATATTACAACCGCACAATCTTTCATTCCGGTTGTCAATACAGAGTGAAGAGCAGACTTGAAATGGTATCTCCGGGATCATAAGACAAAATACAACGGACAGAAAATGAATTCTGAAGAACATCGCATTACAAATCAACTCATGCATGAGAGCAGTCCCTATCTCTTGCAGCATGCCCATAACCCGGTAAACTGGTACCCCTGGGGAGCAAAAGCACTGGAAAAGGCCCGGGAAGAAAAAAAATTGATCATCATCAGCATTGGCTATGCAGCCTGTCACTGGTGTCACGTCATGGAACACGAAAGTTTTGAGGACGAAGCCATTGCCAGATTCATGAATGAACATTTCGTTTCGGTCAAAGTGGATCGGGAAGAGCGGCCCGATATAGACCAGGTCTATATGAATGCTGTTCAGCTGATTGAGGGCAGGGTAGGCTGGCCACTGAACTGTATCGCTCTGCCCGATGGACGGCCCATTTATGGCGGCACCTATTTCCCTAAGGATCAATGGCTCCATATGCTTTCCCAGGTCCTGACTTTTGTAAAGGAACATCCGGACAAAACAGAACAACAGGCCAGAGCGCTCACAGAAGGTCTGCAGTCCAGTGACCTGATTTCGCTGAATATCGAGAAAGCGGAGGTTTCTATTGGTGACCTGGATCAGGTTTTTTCTGCCTGGGAAAGCAGTCTGGATGATGTCCACGGGGGGCACAAAGGGGCCCCGAAATTCCCGCTGCCTGTTGGCTTCCAGTACTTGCTTCAGTACCATTATCTTACTGGTAATGCAGATGCCTTAAGAGCCGTCCAGTTAACCTTGAACAAAATGGCTGATGGCGGTATTTATGATCAGATTGGAGGTGGATTTGCCCGCTATGCTGTGGATGCATTCTGGAAAGTACCCCATTTTGAGAAAATGCTATACGATAATGCACAGCTCGTCAGCCTGTATTCATCAGCCTATCAGCATACCAGGGATGTCAACTATAAAATTGTCGTAAGCCAAACTCTGGATTTTATACAAAGAGAACTAAGCTCTGATGAAGGGGGTTTCTATTCTTCCCTGGATGCGGATAGCGAGGGAGAAGAAGGAAAGTATTATGTCTGGACCAAAGATGAGTTGCAGCAGATTCTGGGTGATATGGCAGACTTAATCATCGAGTATTACCGTGTGGAAGAGAAAGGAAACTGGGAGCATGGCCGGAATATCCTGTTCAAATCCGGGAATGATAAACAGACGGCTTTTAAGTACAACATCACTGAAACTGATCTGCTCCGGCAGGTTTCCCTGGCGAAAAAAATTTTGCTGAAAGAAAGAATGAAGCGGATCCCGCCCGGATTGGATGATAAGATCATTACTGCGTGGAATGCGCTTATGCTTAAAGCCTGTTTGGATGCCTATCATGCGTTTGACAACAGCAAGTATCTGGATATGGCCCTGCAGAACGCCAGGTTTATCCAGGAAAAACTAAAAGCGCCGGATCACAGACTAAACCGGAACTACAAAAACGGCAAGGCTTCCATCAATGCATTTCTGGATGATTATGCCTTTACGATCGCGGCTTTAATTTCTTTGTATCAGACCACCTTAGATGAAAAGTGGATAGAAGATGCACAGCTCCTGACAGACTATGCCATTGATCACTTTTATGATCCTGCAAGCGGCATGTTTTTTTACACTTCCGATGTGGATCCAGCATTAATCGCCCGGAAAATGGAAGTCACCGACAATGTCATTCCCGCCTCCAATTCTGAGATGGCCAAAAACCTGTTTATACTCGGAACTTATTTCAACAATAATGACCACATCTACCTGGCCAGACAGATGCTCAATAATGTAAAGGCGGGAACTTCAACAGGTGGCGCCTATTATGCAAACTGGGATATTTTGATGGCCTGGTTTACCAGTCCGCCCTACGAAGTTGCCATTCTGGGAGACGAATATAAGACCATTCGCAAAGCCTTCAACAAGAAGTACTTACCAGATGTGTTTTTCTCTGGGGGAAAAAGCGAAGGAAAACTCTCCCTGCTCCATGGAAAACTCATTCAAGGTCAAACCACCATTTATGTATGCCGGGATAAAGTGTGTAAACTGCCTGTAAATGAGGTCAAAGATGCCTTGAACCAGATGTATGAAAGCAAGTAAAAGTAATCTTTATCAGGGTTCGCTTTTTGTCTGATAAAATTAACATCTTCCTGTTATATACGTTTTGCGTATTGAATTTTTGATGGCTCTTATATCTGACGGGAACATCGATATCAGAATCCTGACTACATATACCAGTATGGAACTGCCATCTGGATATTTGGAAAAGCTAACTCAGAAACGATATAGCCAGAATACCATTAAAACCTATGTGAGCTACATGAGATCCTTCATGGACGAATTTGCTGGCCGGGATCTGCAATCCGTAACTATTCCGGAAATAAATGCTTACATCCTAAGGCTTATTCGCACCAGGGATATTTCATCTTCGCAGCAAAACCAGAGAATCAGTGCAATCAAATTTTACTTTGAACATGTACTGGGAAGAAAAAAGGCCTACTATCATCTGAACAGACCAAAAAAAGAAAAAAGACTGCCCAGGATCCTGACGGTGGAAGAGGTGGAACTTATCCTTAAGCAATGTACAAACCTCAAGCACAAATGCATTCTAATGACCCTATACTCCGGGGGCTTGCGACGATCTGAATTGATAAACCTGAAAATCACGGACATTGACTCTGAGCGTATGCTTATCTGTATCATCCAATCAAAAGGGTATAAGGACAGATATACCCTGCTGTCTGAAAAATTGCTAAAGCTTTTGAGGGACTATTACAGATTCTACAAACCTGCTTACTGGCTGTTTGAAGGCCAGAGCGGTGGACAGTACAGTGCCACCAGTATTGCAAATATCTTCAGGAAAGCCCTGAAAAAAGCCAACATCAACAAAAACGCGACACCCCACACCCTGCGCCACAGTTTCGCCACCCATCTTCTGGAGCAGGGCATCAACCTTCGTTACATACAGGAGATCCTGGGACATTCCAGCGTCAAAACCACCGAAATCTATACACACGTCAGTTCCAGGCAACTCACTAAAATCAAAAATCCACTGGATAATCTTAACCCAGAATAAACTCCATTGATTTTATCTTCTTAACTTGTATTCCATAAACACAATAATATGTGTTTACTACTATGTTCTAGCACATTCAGCATTCGCTGAACTTTTGTCTGCCCGTCCGCCTGCGGCAGACTCTCGCATCCAAAAGGAATGTGCTAGCCTGATTAATTCATAAACTCCAAAATCCGGGTTTTTTCATTCCTATTTTCAAACCAAGATACTACATCGCAATCTCAATTGAGCTTTCTCCAGGCAAAGTTTCATTCATACCAAATCCTTTTCCACGAATTTGATGTGGTTTTTCATAAAATTCGGCCGTTTTCGTGATTTATGTGCATACTTTTCCCACACGACAGCTATCGTTCTTATACATATGTCAGTAATTCAAAGATATAGCAAAGGCTAGACTCTCATTATGGAGAACATCTCCAGACAA
>JARGFM010000022.1 GCA_029210725.1 Bacteroidales bacterium
TAACAATCCTGCTGCTTTTTTCTTTCTATATCTTGTTAGTTTTCAACATCTAAGAGAACTGCGAAACTTTAATTAATAATAAGTAATTTTGCCTGATGGAGAGAAGGCTGATGATGACCGGGGACGGCTCCCATACCATGTTTGTACATGGAATGGAAGAGCCCTATCATTCTACCCACGGGGCTCTCCAGGAATCCTGGCATATCTTTATTAAACATGGCCTTTTTACCATGGATAAGCCTTCTGTCAGAATTCTGGAACTGGGTTTTGGTACCGGGCTGAATGCCCTTCTTACTTTGCGGGAATCGACCAGACTTAAGAAAGATATCTACTACCACACTGTTGAAAAATATCCCCTGACGGAATCCGAATATGATTTGTTGAACTATGAGTCCCTGCTTGAAATGTTACCAGAAGGCATTTTTCATCGCATCCACAGCTGTCCGTGGGGAGAAAACGTTCAGATTACCGACCGGTTTCTGCTCTTCAAGGAGAAGGCAGACTTCCGGTCCATGAATCCCCCTTCAGCGTTCAACCTGGTCTATTTTGATGCCTTTTCGCCCGATAAACAACCCGGGCTGTGGAGCGATGCAATCTTTCACTCCATCGTCCAGGTCACAGATCCGGAAGCCGTTCTTTTAACCTACTCCTCCAAGGGGCTTGTTCGCAAAACTCTGGAATCCTGTGGATTCGAAGTGAATAAGGTGGCGGGGCCTCCGGGAAAACGGGAGATAATCAGAGCCGTAAAAAGATCATTGTAATCTGTAATATTTCTTTTAACTTCGCAAACATTATTTAAACAATAACTTACATGAATAACAAACAGATTATCACACTCGTTGTAGTGGCAGTAGCAGCCCTGGTTACAGGGTACTTTATTGGAACAGGTACCAGCAGTGGGGTAAAACCGGAAAGTCAGATCACCATGAAAACCCAGTCCGACTCCCTGAACTATTTTCTTGGATTAAACTGGGGCTACAGTGTTGGGGAAGCACCCTGGGAAGTGGATGCCGACCTTCTTGCAGCCGGACTGCTCCAGGTTTTAAAAGACTCCTCTTCCTTTGATCCCATGAGTGCACAAAGTGTCTTCCGCGATCTGAGCATCTCATTTTCAGATGCCGAAGCGATGAAAGCTGAAGAGGAATCGATTAAAACCATGGAGGAGGGCATTGCTTTTCTGGATGAAAACGGTAAAAAAGAAGGCGTGATTACCACCGAATCCGGCCTGCAGTATGAAATCATTTCCAAAGGTGAAGGTCCCATGCCTGTTGAGACTTCTGAAGTCTCTGTGTTTTATGAAGGCACCCTGATCGACGGAACTGTTTTTGATAGCAGCTACGAAACCGGAGACACCGTAACCTTTCCGTTGAATGGGGTGATCCCGGGCTGGACAGAAGGCCTCCAGTTGATGCCTGCAGGATCCACCTTTAAATTTTATATTCCTTCCAACCTTGCGTACGGACCGAGAGCCACAGGTCCTATTCCCGCTAACTCAACTTTGATTTTCAAAGTGGAGTTACTTGATGTGAAATAGTCCGCCAGCTAAAAAAAGGCTGTCCGCCAAGCGTACAGCCTTTTTTTATGATCATAAAGTTCGAATTGTGGCTTTCTTCAATATACTATCCTTAAATTTATATTCTCACTGAAAAATATCGAGTATGAGCTTCGAGATTAATGGCCGCCTGGCAGAAAAATACGAAACGCAACAGGTCTCGGACCGGTTCCAGAAACGTGAATTTGTCCTTGAGATCAAATCCACCGGTGCCACCGGATACGAATTTATTGACTTTATTAAATTCCAGTCTACCCAGGATAAATGCTCATTGCTTGACCAGTTTAATATCGACGACACGGTAAAAGTCTCCTTCAACCTTAGAGGTCGCAAATGGGAAAAAGACGGCCAGGTATCCTATTTTACAAACCTGGAAGCCTGGCGCATCGAGAAAGTCCCGGGCGCCGCAGGCAATTTGGCTGACGAATTCCCAATGGATAGCGCTGCGCCGGCTCAGGATGCTCCATTTCCTCCCAATCCTCCCGAAAATGATTCCGGTTTTGATGATCTGCCCTTTTGAAAACCTGAAAACAAAAACAAAATCCCTAATTAATTTCAGGCAGAAGCATCAATCCGTTTCGTTTCCAAAGAGTGATAATACTTTGGAGTTACCATTCTCACTGGAATTGAAAATTCAATGGTAATACCTTTAAAGGAACTGTCTGTAACCCTGATCTCTCCGTTCATGGATTTTACCAGTCCGCTGGCCAACTTATAGCCAAGTCCGATTGTATCATTGGTATTAAACCAGTCCTCTTCTTTTTCAGCTGTTTCAAAGATCTTCTTGATCCCATCCTGTAACAACATGCTGCTGCTGTCCTTAATGGTAAAAATCAAGGTGTTTTTATCGGCGAAAGATGCGCCAAATTCTACGACACCCTTTTTTGTCTGGTTCAGGGAATTTTCAATCAGGCAGCTTAATGCTCTCGACAGGCGCTGCTTATCAGCAATGATTATAGCCTTTTTAAAAGCCTCCCTGGCATTTAAAAGTAAGGCGACCCTTTCCCTGTTAACCTTGTATCTGTCCAGATTATACTTATCATTTAAGTCTTTCAACAAATCATAAATTGCAACTTCATCCTCCTTGAGTTGAAGATTACCTGTTTCGATCAGAGTCAGATCAATCAGGTTGTCCATCATGTTTAAGAGCGAATTGCTGTTACGGGTAATGTGATCGATATATGCATCCCTCTGATTGCAATCCACATCTTCATCACCAAGAAGGTGTGAAAAACCGATGATGGCATTCATGGGAGTCCTGATCTCATGCGAAATATTGGACAGAAACCTGGTCTTCACCCGGGTACCATCGGACTGAAACTGTTTCAGGGTCTCCTCCAGTCCGGCAACCTTCTGTTCCAGTTGCCTGGTGTATTCCAGAAGCTCGTTATATGCAAGCTTTTCTACCATCACCCGTTATCCGCAATATTTCAAATATCAGTTCTGCTTCATCCTTTTAAGGATCTTAGCAGCATCATCTTTATAATAATGACTGGAGGAAGATGCGATTTTAGCCAGTTTTCTCCTGGCGTTTTCTGTTTCATCCATCGCCAGCAGGCATCCTGCCAGGAACCACTCGGCCTTCTGAATATAGAGGTTATCATCATGTTCAATAACCCGGATAAAGGATTCGCTTGCCTCCTTGTGTTGTTCAATCTCCATATAAGATACGCCCATATAAAAATCGGCTTCCATCTTATTTGTATTGATTTCAAGCACCTCGTCGAAACAATCAATGGCTCCTTCAAATTCCCCTTTGAGAAAATGCTCCTGGGCCTTATTCATCCAGTAGGTGGTAACTTCATTGTCCACAGAACGATTGGTAAGAACCAGTTCATAGGGTTTCATGTACTTGGCAAATAAATCGTTATTAGAGAGTGGCCTCCCAAGTACAGTGGCCAGACCTATGGCCACGAGCAGAGCAAGTGCTGCCGATGCTGCATAGTGCCATGGCCGGGTGAACCGAAAAACCCTTTTTCCGGTTTCCGATCTTCGTGTCTCTTCCCGCAGATCACTCAACTGGGCCCGGAAATCCAATACCTCCGTATCGGCAATTGCTTCATCAACCTCCTTATACAGGTTCAGGTCGATCAACAACTCCGGACTGGAGTTGAGCTTCTGCTCGAACCTGGCCAACTCTTTCTCCGAAAGCTCGTTGTCCAGGTACTTTTGTAAAATGTGCCTGTCTCGATTCATATCAATAAATGTTAAATTTGGTTTCAAGGATGCAAGATCCATGTACAGCCACTTCTGACCATACATTCCGGCTCTTGTTCTCCCTGGCCTCAGTATGCACGCCTGCATACTGTCCAGAACATCTTGCACAAATAATTGTGCACCCATGCAGGAAGCCCCGTTTCCGGTTTTTCCTTACCGTTTCATTGTCAGGGGGAAATTATTCGCCCTTTCAAGTTCACGGATCCATATGTTGCGGTCAAAGGACCGTCTTTTAGTCAAATCAAAATTTCCGGAATACCGGTTTACTTCGTCGGAGGATGGACCAGATCGGATACTGGATCTCCTTTGGTCAATCCGCCTTTTAAATAATTCAGTTCCACTTCACGGATCGCATCTTTTGCAAATAATTTAAAGTCTACAGTTTTCATGGCTTTTAAATTAGGGATTCAACTTCTGTTTGTTTTTGTTTTCAATAGTTAATTCCAGAAAAGGGGCAAACGTTACCCGGAAAAGTGAACTTTTTTTTTACTTTCTTTTTTGACAGCTTACATATATCTGATTTTCTGAAGATTAATCGCCGTAATTTTTATATCATTTCACAGAAATACTTGCATCCTATCCCATAATTTCGTTCATTTAAGCTTTATTCCCTGCAATGAAACAGAGCCCTGCCTGCCACTTCCTGTGTATGCTGCTTCTTGCATCCCTTTTTTCCTTCCCGGGGTCCGCTCAGGAAAGGATGGAGGAGGACCCCCAGGTGGCGGAGCTGATCTTTGATATCAGCAATAAGGCTTATGATTATTTTAAGATCAATATCAACCTGGATTCGGCCGAAATCTTTTATAAAAAGGCCATTGAGCTGGCCCATAGCTCCAACACCTACAACATCGATTACCGGGTTGCAAATAACTATATTTCCCTGGCTTCCCTGTACCGGGATATTTATAATAACAGTACAGCTCTTACATATTTAGATGAGGCCGAAAAGATCTTAAGGCAAAACGATCCCAACCACCGCTATTTTGGGACCATTTATCACAACAAGGGGAATATCTATAAGGTGCAGAATGACCTGTACAGGACCAAAGAGTATTACGAATATGCCCTGGATTTTCTGATCCGGAACGGCTACCAGAACAGCATTGATTTTACTTTTGTCTACTCTAATTATGTTGAACTGCTATTTGAACTGGAGGAGTATGAACTGGCCGAGGAAAAGCTTTCGATGATCGATCTGAAAAAGCTTAATATTAATCCGGTTATTGAATTCCGCCTGCACACTACAAAAGCATCCCTTTATTCGTTGCTGAACAATTATGATTTGGCACAAAAACATTTCGAGGAAGCCCTTAAAATTTTCAAACATCCATCTACATTAAAGGAGCATATTAGAGATGTCATCAATTACTTTTATGATGTCATTGGGTTTCATATGTTGTATGAGGAGTATGATCTGGCACTGGAGGAGTGTGACAATGCCTATATCTTTATTGAGACCCTGGACCCCCACGCCATTAAATCCAAGATTATTTACCAATCCGATATTTCTTACCGGTCTGCCACCATTCATTACCGGCTGGGAAATCTTGAAAAAGCCCTGTGGATTGTCAATAGCAGCATCGAGGTTCTGAACACTTTCCTCAGCCGCTTTTCCATTGAGGGATCAAGTAATGCCAGAAGTAACGAACTGGCCACCGGCCTCCCGGAACTTCATGTTCTGAGAAGCCGGATCCTTTTTGAACAGTTCCAAAGGTCCCGGAATTTTGAGGACCTGCTCAGGTCCTACGAGGCTTACCAGAAGGCCATTGAGACCCTGAATTATATGAAGCTGGCCATGAGCGACGAGGATAGCCGGCTGTTCGCCACGTCCCAGATTCTGGAGGTATACAGGGAGGCGGTTTACACCGGAAAGATGCTTTACGATTTGACCGGCGAGACCAGCTATCTGGAACAGTCCTTTATGTTTGCCGAGACCAGCAAGTCCTTTGCCCTCTACAGTGAAATTAAGGATGTGGAAGCCATACAGTTTGCCGATCTGCCCGAAGAGGTCAGGCAAAAGGAGAATCGCTTTATGGGAGAGATACAGGCCTATGAGGAGCTGCTCTATAAGGAGCAGATCAAGTCCGATCCGGATAGTTCCCTGATAGAGTTTTTTAAGGAAACCCTGTTTCACCTGAAAGATGACTATGACTATCTCAAGCAGGATATTGAAGAAAAATACGCAAACTACTATGAGTTAAAGTACAATCCCAGATTTGTTTCTTTAAAGGATGTTCAGGATAAACTATCCTACCGTGATGCCCTGATCGAATATGTTTTATCCGATACTTTGCTGATCACCTACGTGGTGGACAGGAAAGGGATCCATGTGTTCTCTCAGGAAATCGGGCCGGAGTTTGACACAGAATGTCTGGAGTATTATGCTCTCCTTAATAATCAGAATTTCAGCGGGGGGGTACACGACAATTACCGGAGGTTTGTGAATCTTGGATCCAAGTTCTACAAGATCCTGATAGAACCCTGCCTGGAATATACCGACCGGGAGAACTTTACCATTGTTCCCGATGGTGCCATCACCTACATTCCATTTGAAGGGCTTATCACCCGGGCTACGGATACGGAGCACATAAATTATATGGACCTGCCTTATATGATCAGAGATTTCTCTGTGGGCTATTCCCACTCCTCAACGCTCCTTTTCAGCAAGCGTTTTAAATCCAAATCGCCGGAAGAGAAGGTGCTCGCTTTTGCTCCTAAATATGAGAATTCACTGAACACCATGGATACGGCACAATTCCGCCAGATCAGCGAAAACTCCGAATTTCTTTTTCCTCTCGTGGGGACCATCAAAGAGGTACAAAGCATTCATGAAACCGTTCCGTCGAAGGTTTTTATCAATGAACAGGCCACTGAAGCCAATTTTAAAAAGTATGCCGCCGATTACAATGTTCTGCATCTGGCCACGCATACGATCATGAAAGATGATGCGCCGCTATACTCCTTACTGGCTTTTACAAACGCGAAATCGGCCGACAGCACTGAAGATAACAGGCTCTATGCCTATGAGATCTACAATATGAAGCTGAACGCCCAGATGGCAGTGCTGAGTTCATGCAACAGTGGTTTTGGAAAAATGCAAAAGGGAGAAGGAATGATGAGCCTGGCCCGGGGGTTTATTTATGCCGGCTGCCCTTCCATTATCATGACGCTCTGGCAGGTGGCCGATAAATCGAGTTCGGAGCTGATGACTTCCTTTTATAAATACCTGAAAAGAGGAAAGAGCAAACAGGAAGCCATGCGGCATGCAAAAATCGATTACCTGGAGTTAGCTGACGATCTGACCTCCAATCCATATTTCTGGTCGGGATTTGTAGTACTGGGAGACGGAAGCCCCATTTACCGGAAATCCGGATTTGCCTACTGGATGATATTGATTACCCTCTTTGCCGGGGTACTGATCTTTCTTCAATACCGGAAATCCAGAGCCAGGCTGTAAAAGCCTCAGACACCAGCCAGCCCGGCTCCCCCTTCAATGATCCCGGGGCCTGGTTCCAGGGTAATTTTCTATTCGTCCTGCGACCGTTTTCCGGTTTTTTGAACATTTGATAATCAAAAGCGTTATTATATAGGAATAATTCTTATCTAAGATTTTTTATTATGAAATCAGGTGATCATCAGATCAATCAGAAGTTAAAGGATGCCGGGATGAGAGTTACCCCTCAGCGTTTTGCCATCCTGGAAGCTGTCTGCACCCTTGGCAACCATCCCACTGCCGACCAAATTATTGATTATATCCGGAGTTCCCATCCGGGTATTGCCACAGGTACGGTTTACAATGTACTGGATGTGATGGTGGAAAAGAAACTGGTGCGTCGTGTCAAAACAGATAAAGATGCCATGCGCTACGATGGAATCCTGAAAAAGCATCATCATATCTATTGCTCTGAAACGGACCGGATCGAAGATTATTTCGATGAAGAACTGAATCAGTTGCTCCAGGAATACTTCAGCAAAAAAAGTCTGCCTCATTTTAATATTGAGGATATCATTCTGCAGATCAAAGGAAATTTTAAGCATAATAAACAAGCAATTTGATTAATCTTTAAAAACAACAAGCACAATGGAAGAACAAGTAAAAGTGACAAGCATGCCCCGTATTGGCGACAAAGCGCCCGAGTTTAAGGCCAAAACCACTCAGGGCGACATTAATTACCCCTCCGATTATAAAGGAAGCTGGACCATCCTGTTCAGTCACCCCGCTGATTTTACCCCGGTTTGCACCACCGAATTTATGACCTTCGCTACGCTGGAGGAGAAGTTTGAAAAGGCCAATTGCAAACTGGTAGGGCTCTCCGTGGATGGTCTTTACAGCCATATTGCATGGCTCAGGAGGATCCAGGAAACCATGGAATTTAATGGAATGAAAAATGTGGAGGTGAAATTTCCCCTGATTGAGGATATCACCATGGATGTTGCCAGACTTTATGGCATGATCCAGCCCAATGAAGATACCACCAAGGCGGTCAGGGCTGTATTCTTTGTGGATCCCAAGGGGATCATCCGGGCAATCGTTTATTATCCGCTCAGCCTGGGACGTAATTTCGATGAGCTGTACCGGGCATTGATTGCCATGCAGACAGCCGATGCTTTTGATTGCGCCACACCGGCCGACTGGCGTCCGGGAGATGATGTGATCGTTCCCCCTGCCGGGTCCTGTGGAACTGCAGCAGATCGTATGGAAGGAAAAGAAGATGGAGTCGAGTGTGTCGATTGGTTCTTCTGCACCAGGAAGATCAGCGAAGAGACAGTACTGAAAAAAATCCTGAACAAGTAGTTTTTCACCTTTGTTCCAGCTTAATAAGAGGCCGTCTCAAAAGTCAATTTGAGACGGTTTCTTTTTTTTATGTATTGAGCCAGGGAGATAAGCCTCCAATGGTGCGCTGGCACAAATGTCCTTTTAAACACGGCTGCCCTCAGGGGCTTTGGCCTTTATCATCCGGGGTCCGGGAGAAAGGGCTAATCGCTGAACATGGCCTGATAATCGGGATCATCCTTGATCCTGTTGATCAGGTACTCTTTGCAGAAATGCCGGCGCTTTCGAACATAGCCCTCGCTTCTGAATCCCAGTTGATGAGCAATTTCAGAGGAACTCAGATCCTGGGCAGTCAGCTGAAGTATCTTTTGACAATCTTCGGGTATGCCAAGCAGAGTACGCTGATAAATAGCCATCCGGAGATCATTGTCTTCAACAGGTAAAGGTTCTTCAAATTCGATGCGTTCTTCCATATCCCGGTTGAGCGGATCAATCTCAATCCTCTTGATCTGCCGAAGATGTTTCAACCAGAGCAAACGCGAAATGGAATAGATATAGGTGGAAAACGCTGCCTCAAGCCTGAAACTCTGGCCATTCTTTAACTTCTTGAAAATGATGATTAAAGACTCCTGGAAGATATCTTCAGCATCCGATTCAGAACCGGCATTATGAAGGACCAGCTGCCTGACCGCGGTGAAGCTGTTTTTATATATGTACTGCAGAACACGGTTGTCCCGTTTTCTGAGTCCGGCTATTATTTCTTCATCAGACAGCCTTTTCACTTGACCAGGGTTGGATTTTGCTGAACGACAAATATAAAAATTATAATGTTCTAAAGCCCTGTAACTCGTTTTATCATCCTGAGCAGTGCTTCGGAACAAACCGGACAAAAGACAGCCTCATTGGTATGCATCCGGCAATCCATCATGGGCCGGAACACCCCTTTGGCCACATATCCGCCTCCTTCATATACTCCGACTATATCCCTGTTCTTGTCTTCAGCAGGGGTCGGGACGGGAGTCCCTTCAGGGACCATCTGTTTCCATTTTGAATCAAAGTCAAGCAGGGTGGTCAGGTTGGGGTTCCATGGTTCCACATCCAGGGGAAAGTAGTCGTTATAGGCCACTGCCGAAGAGTAGTATTCATCGGCCAGTCCGCAGAATGAATGTCCGAATTCATGGATCACCACCGCCCTGGACTGGATATTGTCGGCGGCCGAGATGCTGTAGTGGTTGTAGATGCCACCTCCCCCGTACTTATCTGTGTTTACCAGGATATAAATCTGATCATAGTGCTCACAGGCTGCCACATCACAGACTGCCCGGTAATCCATGGTGGTCATATAACGCTCCACTCCAAAGGTGTAGAAGCTGGAGTTCAGCACGGTATTTTTCCATATCCCCTCTCCCGGAATATCGGTGCCTGAATCCCGGCTGAACGATTTTACAGCCCGGATGTTAAATTGTTTCCTCTTGCCTGTAAAAGGCTCCTCAGAAAAAATGTAGCCGGCCGATCGCCTGGCATCCTCCAGGAATTTATCCATCTCTTCCCGTTGATATCCCTCTGCGAGGAAAAGAATATCGACCTTCTCTTCAGGAGAGCCATGGATCTCCAGGTCGGCCGATTCAAACTGAAAGGGGTTTCCGGGATCCCAGTAGATCGATGCCGGATCAAAAGAAGCCGACCAGCCTTTTTCGAACACTCCGGCACTGTTGCGGTCATGGATCTCAACCACAACGGCTGCTTTGGGCCATGGGAACCTGAGTACGTGAGGATAGGCCCTCCTGATCTTCTGCGATTCTTCCGTTGTCTGCCACTCCCGAAAAAGGGTGCAATAACTGTGGCTGAAAATAATCTCACCGCTGGAGTCACTCTTCACCACAAATTTGTGGTCGCCGTAGTCGAAAGGGTCTGTCAGATTTAAACGGGATCCACTGTAAAACTGCTCTTTTTTCACGCCGGATAAGGCATAGCTGGTCTCCCCGGCGCTTCCCGAAAACACCAGATCGATCCTCATCACGCCCTGGTCAAAATACTGATCAAAATCCTGGCTCCTGGCAGTTTGAAAAACCAGCAGCAGACAAATGCCTGCCATAAGGGGGGAGATATTTTTCATTCCGGGGAATTTTAGATTTAAAGATCGCAATATAAGTGCTATTCCTGATTTAATATTGATATTTTAGTATCTTATTTGTGCATCAGAAAAAACTTAAATATGATGATTGAAAGATGGATTACCTGGTATATTGAGCTGCTATCCGGAACCGGACTGTCGGAGGGCATGCAGGTTATTATTGAAAATGCCACCGTTATTCTGCTTACAATCATCCTGGCAATCCTGGCCGATTTTATCGTAAAAAGGATGATCATCAGTTCCATCACCAGACTGGCAAAACGGTCGAAGAACGACTGGGACGATGTTTTTGTGAAACGGAGGGTATTTAACCGTTTTGCTCATCTGGCACCGGCCCTGATTGTTTACTATGCGCTTCAGTATATTTTTGAGGCTGAGAAACTGGTCAACTTCCTGGGTAACATCACCCAGGCTTACATGGTACTGGTGGTCCTGCTGGTCATTGATTCTTTACTTAATGCCATCCATGAAATCTACCAGAAACTGCCCATTTCAAAGGGAAGGAACATTAAGGGCTACATGCAGGTGGTGAAGATTGTATTCTATTTCGCCGCAGTGATCCTGATTATTTCCATTTTCAGCGGGAAGGCTCCCAATTCCCTGTTAACGGGTTTGGGTGCGATGGCCGCTGTTTTGATACTGGTCTTTAAGGATACCATCCTGGGATTTGTGGCCAGCATACAGCTTTCGGCCAATCAGATGGTCAATGTGGGCGACTGGATCTCCATGCCCAAATACAATGCCGACGGGGATGTGATCGACATCAGCCTCAATACGGTGAAAGTGCAGAACTGGGATAAGACCATTGCCACTATTCCCACCTATGCCCTGGTTTCCGAATCCTTCAATAACTGGAAGGGGATGGAGAAAAGTGGTGGCCGAAGGATCAAACGCTCCGTAAACATCGATATGAGCAGTGTCACCTTCCTGAATGCTGAACAAATTGAAAAACTTGGCAATTTCCACCTGCTAAAGGATTATATCAGCAGCAAGCAAAAGGAGATTGCCGAATACAACAAATCCCTCAAGCTGGAGGAGGGGGTAGTGACCAACGGACGGAAAATGACCAATCTGGGTACCTTCCGGAAATATCTGGAGGAATACCTGTTGCAGCATCCGAAGATCCATAAGGATATGACCTTCCTGGTCAGGCACCTTCAGCCCACCGACAAAGGTTTGCCACTGGAGATTTATGTCTTCTCCAGGGACCAGGCCTGGGCGAAGTATGAGGCGCTCCAGGCAGATATCTTTGACCATATCCTGGCCATCTTGCCGGAATTTGACCTGCGTATATTCCAGAATCCTACCGGTCAGGATTTTCATAAACTCACCGAATAAAATCAGATGTAAGGGTTTTGGGGGCTAATATGTTTAAAATCACACCTCCGCTTGTTAACTTCTTTCAAATTGTAACTACATTTGAATATTCATAACAGATTATAAATTCGCTTCCGCATGGATGAGACGCATCATATTGACGACCTTGATCGCAAGATCCTCTCCCTGATTACTAAAAATGCCCGCATTCCTTACCTGGAGGTTGCCAGAGAGTGCAAGGTTTCGGGTGCTGCCATTCATCAACGAATCCAGCGCCTTTCTAAACTGGGTGTGATTACCGGATCAGAATTTAGTATCAGCCCGAAAAAGATTGGCTTTAATACCTGCGCCTATGTGGGTATTTTCCTGGACAGTGCCAGCCTGTATCCCCAGGTGGTGGAGCAGCTGAAAGATATTCCCGAAATCACTCAATGCCACTATATTACAGGCGGGTACTCTATCTTTATTAAAATATACACCAGGAACAACGAAGACCTGAAACTTCTTCTGGTCGATAAAGTACAGGCTATCAAGGGTATATCAAGAACTGAAACCTTCATTTCCCTGGAGGAGAGTTTCAACCGGCAGCTCCCCCTGGGATAGGGCCTCCTGAGTTTATTTGCTCCTTTGCCGGAGTGTCTCAAACAGGATCACGCCTGCAGCCACAGACACGTTCAGCGAAGAGATAGAGCCTTTCATCGGGATGGAGATCCAGGAAGCGGCCACCTTAAGCAAGGGGGCGGAGATTCCCGAATCTTCACTTCCCAGAACGATTCCGGCCGGACCGGTCATATCGCTGTCATAAATGGAATCGCTGGCTTTTTCCGTGGCGGCAAACAGTCGCAGTCCGCTATCTGCCAGGAACCTCATTACTGTCAGCAGATCGCGGTGCCGGCATACCGGGATCCGGTGCAGCGCTCCTGCCGAAGTTTTGATGGCATCGGCATTTACAGCCGCGCTTCCCGAGGCAGGAATAACCAGGGCATGAACACCGGCACATTCCGCACTGCGCGCTATCGCGCCGAAATTGCGAACATCTGATATCCCGTCGAGCAGGAGGATCAGGGGGTCCTCCCCTTTTTCAAAAATGGACGGAAGCAGGCTGGTAATATCCGCGTAGGATATCTCCGAAAGGTAAGCGATTACTCCCTGGTGGTTCTTCCCGGTAATCCTGTTCAGTTTTTCCACCGGGACCTGATGAACAGGAATCTCCATCCTGCTCAGAACTGCCAGCAGTTTTTTCAGAAGATCCGATCCTGCTCCTCTTCTTACAAGCACCTTATCCAGATCCTTTCCAGCCTGGACAGCTTCCAGAACCGCATGTATGCCGAAAATATAGTTGTTGTTTTTTACCATCAGGAACCCATTGAATACACCTTTCCGTTTCTCCAGGACCTGATGGCTTCGTTCCGGAAAGACTGCGACTCGGGGGTCTTCTGCCACATCATATTCTGGTCGGAAAAGGCATCCTGCACACGCTCAAATCTGAACTCCACAACTTTGCTTCTGCGCTTTGCAAAATAATACCAGCTCTCTCCCCTGCTGGTCATCTGGATCCTTGCAGGAGGTCCGAAAAGTATAAATATCATTCCCTGGTCGGTCTTCCAGCCCTCCTTATTGGAGGAGAAGTACAAATTTGAATAGACCACCCTGTTGTAGTAGATCCGGATCAGTTCCCTGGATCTTTCCACACTGTTTCCCATTTTTAACCAGAAATTATCTACGGCCAGCTTCCTGTTTGGCTGTGTTCTCAGATCCCTGTATTCGGCAAGGGTAGCCAGGTAAAAGAGTGGCTCCATCAACTCCCTGGTGGTCTTTACTTCGGGAAAAGAGCCTCCGAAATTAAAAAGGGTAAGCCCCTTTTCGTGTTCTTTATCCACTTTTACATGGTACATACCTTCCTGGCGGAGATCATAATCAAAGGTGTCGATCAGGGGAAATATATAACTGGTATCTGGTGTGTAATTCATGGTATAATCAGAAGTGGCTGTGACGGGAGGACGGGGCAGTTCACTGGAGAACCTGAAATAGTCCACATAGATCGAGTCATATCCCCGGTCCCTGTACCTTATATTGAATTTTTCGCCCGCCAGGAAAAAACGCATGAATTTGGGATATCCCGAATAGGAGGAAATTACTTTGAAATTCTGGGGACTGAAGAGACTGGTTTTATCCACATAGAGGTACTCCAGGCCAATGCTGCCACGGTTCAGATCTGTTGTTTCCACCTTAAGCAGGTAACGGGAACCCTGTCTGACCGGGATGGTGAGCGATGCAAAAAAAGCCGGGCTCTTCTCATCCTTTTCCAGTAACTTGTAAACCACCGAAGCCGAATCGGCCAGAAGGTCCTCCTCTCCGTTTTCTCCCATGATTAAAAGCTCGTAGTTGACTTTAAGCAAGGCGCGGTATTCGAACTCTTCGTTGGTCTGGTTAAACCTCAATTCCGAAGGATAGGCCCTGATATACAGAACGCTGTAGTTATCGTTCTCATGATAAAGAGAGAAATCGGGATGCAGCGAAAGCTTACTGGGGTTGTACAGGGAGGCCATCTGCCCCTCCTTTTCGCTGCCGGCTGTATTTTTTGAAGAGCTGCATCCGGCAGTCAGCCCGGCTAAGATACAGCAGGTCATCAAGCATACATGGATCCGTCCCATATCCCTAAAATTAACTATTTTCTTTTTCCCATCGCTTTTTCAAGCAAGAGAGTCTGCTTTTCCCAGGAAGCCAGGGCCTCATCATGCTTCAATTTGAGCTGCTCATAGGTCTCATAGACATGCATTCCATCAATATTGTCGGGATTCATTAACATCTTATCCATTTTTGAAAGCTCCTCCTCGATCTGCTCAATTTCATGCTCCAGCCCTTTTACCCGGTTCGCAATCTTTCTGACCTTCTTCTCCTCCATCTTCTTCTCTTCATACTGCTCCTTGTTCGACTGTTTTACAGGCTCCTGAGGATCCCGTGCAGCCTGCGTTTTCTTTCCGGAAGAGGCGGAAGCCTCCCTGTTTCCTGCTTTTACGGGCTGCTCTTTTCGTTCGATCTCCCGGAGCGATGTGAGTTTCCTTCGCTGCAGGAAGTCGTAAATGCCTCCCAGGTGCTCCTTCACCTTCTGTTCCCTGAACTCATACACTTTATCAACCAGTCCGTTCAGAAACTCCCTGTCGTGAGAAACCACAATAAGCGTACCATCAAAGGCCAGCAATGCCTTTTTCAGGATATCTTTTGAACGCATATCCAGATGATTGGTGGGTTCATCCAGGATCAACAGGTTGAAAGGCTGCAGCAACATCCTGGCCATGGCCAGCCTGGAGCGTTCCCCTCCCGACAATACGCTCACCTTTTTATCCACATCCTCACCCCTGAACAGGAAGGCTCCCAGGATATCACGGATTTTGTTACGGATATCCCCTACCGCAGCATGATCGACCGTTTCCATCACAGTGAGCCTGCCATCCATGATCTCATCCTGGTTCTGGGCAAAATATCCAAGCTCCACATTATGTCCCATCTTTAATAGTCCGCTATAATCAAGCTCTCCCACCAGAATCCTTGATAAAGTGGTTTTTCCTTCCCCGTTCTTTCCCACAAAAGCAACTTTTTCGCCCCGTTCGATCACCATATCCAGACCATCGAGCACCTTGATCTCTCCAAAACTTTTCTTCAGTCCCACTGCTTCCACCACGATGGTCCCTGAACGTTTCGAAGGGGGAAATTTCAGGTTCATGACCAGGTCATCCTCCTTCTCCACCTCGAGGCGGTCCAGCTTCTCCAGCTGCTTGATCCGCGACTGAACCTGCACGGCCTTTGTCGCCTTATACCGGAAGCGGTTGATAAATTCCTCCGTATCCTGGATCAGCTTTTGCTGGTTCTCATAGGAGGCATGCTGTACGGCGATCCGCTCCTTCTTCAGATCCACATATTTGCTGTAGGAGACTTTATAGTCGTATATCCTGCCCAGGGACAGCTCCAGAGTCCGGTTGGTGACATTATCGAGGAAGGCACGGTCGTGGGAAATGATCAGGACCCCTCCCGGGTAGGATCCAAGAAATTCTTCCAGCCACTGGATGGACTCAATATCCAGGTGATTGGTGGGTTCATCCAGCAGGATATAATCCGGCCGGCGCAGCAGGATCTTGGCCAGTTCCACGCGCATGCGCCAGCCACCGCTGAATTCATGCACCGGGCGCTCCATATCGCTCTTCCTGAAACCCAGACCCAGTAAGGTCTGCTCCACTTCGGCATGGATGGCATGCCCGCCTTCCAGTTCAAAGAGTTCGTTGGCGTTGGCAAGCTCCTGGATCAGATCCAGGTACGCACTCGATTCATAGTCACTTCGTTCACCCAGTTCCCTGTTTATGGCATCGATTCTTTTTTTCAGAGCAATCACCGACGCAAAAGCATTCAGGGCCTCCCGGTAGAGCGTCTTCCCTTTTTTATGCTTCATCTGCTGCGGCAGGTACCCGACTTCAATACCCGAGCTTTTAACCACCCTCCCCTGATCCGGATCCTGTCGCCCCTCAATCAGGTTCAGAATGCTTGTCTTTCCGGCCCCGTTACGCCCTACCAGTCCGATACGGTCTCCAGGGTTCACCTGAAAGCTAATCTTGTCGAAGAGGACAAAAGCCCCGAAACGGATCGTTACATTATCTATGGATATCATTCTGCGGGCAAAAATAGAACAATTCAGCGAGTCAGTTGTATATTAGGCATTACAAACACTAATCTGATTTATTAATGAACCGCATGTTAACAGGAATTATTATCGGAGTTGTATCAGGATTGCTTCTTGGACTGCTCATCGTTTTTTTTATCTCCCCGTCCCTGATGTTCCGGGAGGACAGGAATACAAAAGATTTTGAAACAACAGTCGCTGATCTGGAAAAGGCCATTGAAAATCAAGGTTGGAAAACTCCCGTGGTTCACGACCTGCAGGCTACTATGAAGAAATTTGGAAAGGATGTAAGAAGCGTCAAGGTCCTGGAGATATGTAACCCGGATCTTTCCTATGAAATTCTGAGTCAAAACGATGAAATGATTGTCTCCAGCATGATGCCCTGCAGGATCTCTGTCGACGAAAAAGAGGACGATTCTTTCTGGATCTCCAGGATGAATACCGGCTTTCTCTCCAGGCCCATGTCGCCGCTTATCCGGAAGACCATGTCGAAAGCTGCCAGGGAAGTGGAGGAGATCATTGCAGATGTGATGAAGGAATAATACTTTTGTTCCCAAATCTGATATATGGGCAGAAGAAAGAATTTACCTCTGCTGGAAAAGGTAAGCATTGAGAATATTGGTGCGGAAGGTAAATCTCTTGCCAGAGCCGATGGCATGGTGGTATTTGTGAAGGATGCCGTTCCCGGGGATGTGGTGGATCTCCAGGTATTCAGAAAAAAGGGGAGGTATATGGAGGCCCGCGTGGTCAGGTACCACAGCTACTCGGAGCAAAGAACAGATCCTTTCTGCGAACACTTCGGGGTCTGTGGCGGATGCAAATGGCAGCACCTTCCCTATGAGCGTCAACTGCACTACAAGGAACAACAGGTGGTGGATGCCTTCCGGCATATCGCCGGGGTCGAGATTCCCCGGGCTCTGCCCATCCTGGCTTCCGACCCGGTCACCCAATACAGAAATAAACTGGAGTACACCTTTTCGAACCACCGGTGGCTGCTGGAACATGAAGCCAGACAGGATATTCCTTTTGAACATACCAATGCCCTGGGACTGCATGTCCCGGGCCGCTTCGATAAGGTGGTAGATATTTTTACCTGCTACCTGCAGGGCGAACCCACGAATGCATTGCGCAATTTTCTCAGGGAGACAGCCCTGAAAATGAAACTCAGCTTTTACGACCACCGAAGTAATGAGGGTTTGCTGAGGAACCTGATCATCCGGACAAGCACCCTGGGGGAGGTGATGGTGATCCTCTCGGTTCAGTTCGATGTGCCGGAGGTGTATAAGGTGCTGGATGCCATCAGGGAGAAGTTCCCCGGTCTGACCAGCCTGATGTATGTGATTAATCCCAAGAAAAATGAGACCCTTTATGACCAGGAGATCCTCACCTGGTTCGGAAGGGATCATATTTTTGAACAGCTGGAGGATTTGAAATTTAAGATCGGGCCCAAATCTTTTTTCCAGACTAATTCGTACCAGGCTCTCAGGCTCTACCAGGTGGCCAGGGACTTTACAGATCTGAAAGGTCATGAGGTCCTGTATGACCTCTATACGGGAACCGGGACCATAGCCAATTTCATGGCTGGAAGGGCCCGTTCGGTGGTGGGTATTGAGTCCGTGCCCGAATCCATCGAGGACGCAAAACAGAACTCGGAGCTAAACGGAATCCGGAACACCCGGTTCTTTGCCGGCGATATGAAAGATCTTTTTACCGACCACTTTATCGAGAAGAATGGCAAACCCGATGTGATCATCAGCGATCCTCCCAGGGCAGGCATGCATGCCAGGGTGATCGGGCAGATTCTGAAGATTGCTCCCAAACGGATCGTTTATGTCTCCTGTAATCCGGCCACCCAGGCCAGGGATGTGGAGCTGCTTTCCGGCGCGTACAGGGTCACCCGGATCCAGCCCGTGGATATGTTCCCCCATACCCATCATGTAGAGAATGTAGCGCTCCTGGAGGCTGTCTAAGATCGTTTTATTCCCATGGGAAGTTTCTCGGCGGGCCAGTCCTTTCTAAAATCTGACCAGTAGGTCCCGATGGTGCTTTTTATATCCTTCCGGAGAACCAGAAGTCCAAAGAGGTTGGGGATGGTCATCACCGCAATGGTGATATAGGAGAGGTTCCACACAATGGTGGTATCGGTAAAGGAGGCCAGGAAAAACCCCAGTACATAGATCATGCGGTATACGATCACATAACGGGTACCAAAAAGATAGGTCACCGCCCTTCCCCCGTAGTAGGACCATGAGATGGCTGTTGAAAAGGCAAAAAGAAGCAATCCTATGGAAACAATGTACTGTCCCCAGTCGCCCAGAACACTTCTTTTAAAAGCCTCGGTAGTCAGCGCCGCACTATGAATCAGTGAGTTTCCGGTAAAATATACCGTTTCACTTTCAGAAGACAGTTCGCTGAACTGCACCACCCCTGCGGACACCGGTATGGCGCCGGTGAATAAGCCTTCCCCCTGGGTGATCACCACATCCTCAGCAAAAGACTCCGCATGAATAATGGTAATCCCATTTGTTATCACGGTCCCCTCTTCCACCTGAAGGGAGCCTGTAAACAGGGCCAGCGTGGTATCCATGCTGAAGGTCCTTGACATCAGGGCACGGTCGCTTTCCTTATCCTCGAGGTAAGTCCCCTCGATAATCTGCAAGTCGGCCTGCTGAAAGCGGTTCTCAATCTTCTCGTTCCATACTCCCGATGACAGCAGCACCAGTCCGGTTATGGTGCATATGATAATGGTATCGATGAATGGTTCCAGGATGGCCACCATTCCCTCTGATACGGGTTCCTGGGCTTTGGCTGCACTGTGCGCTATGGGAGCGGAACCCTGTCCCGCTTCATTGGAAAAAAGACCCCTGTTAACCCCCTTGTTAAAGGTAAAGGCAAAGCCTGCTCCAAGAAAGCCCCCAACTGCAGCACTGCCAGTAAAGGCATCGGTAAAGATGGAAGCCACGGAGGGTAGTATATTCTGATAGTTGGAAGAAATCACCAGGATGGCTCCAATTACATAGATCAGTGCCATTAAAGGAACCAGTGTGGAAGTCACTTTGGCAATCCGCCTGATGCCCCCGATGATAACCAGTCCCAGCAGCACTGCCAGTATGCCTCCGGTGAGTGTATGGTTGATCCCGAAGGAAGTAAACATCGATTCGGAGATGCTGTTGATCTGCGGCAGACTCCCCGTCCCGAAGGAGGAGAGAATCGTGGCAAAAGCAAAGAATGCTCCCAGCACGGCTCCGGTTTTGATAATTTTACCCTTCCTGGTGGTAATATTCATGCGCTTCTTCATGTAATACATAGGACCGCCGGAAATGGAGCCATCAGGAAGTATGTCCCTGTATTTATGAGAAATGGTAACTTCCACAAATTTGGTGGTCATTCCCAGAAGTGCGGTAATCAACATCCAGAAAAGGGCGGCAGGCCCCCCCAGGTGAATGGCCAGTGCAACTCCTGCAATGTTCCCGGTCCCTACCGTGCCTGAAAGAGCGGTGGTCAGAGCCTGAAAATGAGAGGTGTCCCCAATGTCTCCCTTTCGATCATATCTGCCCTTGACGATCCGCAGGGCATGACCAAAATACCTGATCTGGGGCAGGCCCAGGTACAGGGTGAAAAAGATGCCGGTTCCAAGCAGAAAATAGACAAACCACTGGTGTCCCCCCAGATAGCCGTTCAGGAAAAGCAGGAATTCATTGACTTTTTGCATGCAATAGGGATTAGTTCAATTACAAATTGGAAGGAATAAAAGTAACAATTATTTGAAAAGGGGAAAACCTCTTACTTCAGACCTGCTTATCAGCGAGATTCAAAAGGACCTGTTCCAGCTGCGCGGCTGTAAACGGTTTGGAAAGATAGTCGTCGTACCCTTCTCCGAGGAAACGCTCCCGGTCGCCTCTTAAGGCATGGGCCGATTGTGCAACAACCTTTAAATCCGGATATCGCCCCCTGATCAGCTTCAGCGTATCTGTCCCGCTCATCACCGGCATGGAGACATCCATCAGGACCAGGTCGGGCAAAGGAAACAGCTCCAGAATCCGGAGGGCTTCATATCCGGTTTCGGCAACCGTGACATGATGACCCATCTGGGTAAGAAGGGCACTGTACAGCTCGAGAGTATCTGGTTCATCGTCTACCGCCAGGATCGCAGCTTTCCTCCCGCTTAAGCCTTTGTCCGCAATTCTGTCCGGTTCTTTTCCGGCCAGCGGATCCGTTTCAGAGGATTTAAGTGGGAGTTCCACCTGGAAAAGAGCCCCTCCGCCCATTTCCGACTCCACCCAGATCCGGCCACCCATTAAACGGACAAGATTCTTACAAATGGCCAGTCCCAGCCCGGTTCCTCCATATTTCCTGGTATTGGATCCGTCAATCTGTCGGAATTGATCGAAGATAAGCTCAAAATGCTCAGGCGCAATGCCGATTCCGGTGTCTCTGACATAAAAACGAACCGTCCGGTCTGAATCCCCTTTCACACAAGCAATCTCTATACTTCCCTTATCTGTAAATTTAATGGCATTATTTATCAGGTTTTTCATTACCTGGGCAATCCGGATCACATCCATCTCCATTTCAAGATCTTTCGATTCCATAGCCGTCACTACCCCGATATCCTCTTTTTTCAGCCGCAAAACTTCATTATGCGCATACTGCTCCAGATCCGAAATCAGCTCAGATACCCTGAGCCTTCCATAAATAATACGGAGCTGACCGCTCTCAATTTTTGCCAGGTCTATGATATCGGAGATCAGGGTCAGCAGCATCTTCGAATTAGTGATTATCCGGTGCACATAAAGCTCCCGCAATGGTTCCTCCAGATCTGACTGATTCAGGAGATTGGAAAATCCGATGATAGAATTCATGGGAGTTCTGATCTCATGGGACATATTGGCCAGGAAGGCAGATTTCAGCTGATCGCTCTCTTCCGCTCTTTCTTTTGCCTGCTTCAGTTCCTCCATGGCCTTTTTTAAGCCGGAAACGTCACGAATAATCGTTAAAATCAGGTCATCATCCCTCTGTTCACCCTTTATAAGCACATTCCTGGAGGACATATGAAGAAAATAACCCTCCTTATGCTGAGCGCGGAAATCAACAGCCACCGCTCCTTCCTGGTGAAGTTTTTGCTCCATCCTTCCCAGGAGTTCTTTGTCATCCGGATGGACAATATCCATCATAGTAAGTGCCTCGTACTCCTCCTTGGTATATCCAATCACCTCATGCATGGCCGAATTCATAAGAATAATCTTACGGTCCCGGGTAAAAAGCCCGATGGAGTCTTCTGCAGCCTCAAAAAGGACCCGGTACAGCTTTTCACTTTCCCGGAGAGCTGCCTCGGTCCTCTTTCCCGAAGTCTTGTCTTTAATCAGGGCAATCATCAGGTTTTCGCCGGTCAGGGTAAAGGCATGTAAAGTAAATTCCAGCCACAGATCTTTTCCGTCGTCCAGTTTTACTTTCTGCTCCACCCTGCTAAATCCTTTCTCCACGATGTCTTTCATCAGCGCCCCCCCCCTGCCGATCACTTTATCCTGCAGGATGTTATCCGGTAAAGGCCTGCCGAAGACCTCCGGCCCCTTATTAAACAAATCCAGGGCGGCTTTATTGGCATCCAGCACCACTCCTGCTTTTCCTTCAGCCAATTCAATAATAACGATGGCTTCATTGGAATGCCTGACAATGAATTCGAACTTCTCCTTCTCCTCGACCATGGAGAGAAGGCGCCTGAACTGACCGGAAATATCCATGGATATGCCGCCTATAACCAAAGGTTTGCCCGCCTCGCTTTTCTGAACAATGCTCCCTCTGTTATAATACCACCGCCACTTCCCGGTCTTATCTTTTATCCGGTATTCTATTTCGTAGAGATCATCTTTACCGCCATAAAGATGCTCTAATAAAACCTTGTTCCGCTGCGCATCCTCGGGATGCACATTCTGATAGATGGAATCCGGATCATATCCTTCTGGGTGATGCGCCAGACCAAGGATACGGGCCAGTCCATCACTCATCCGGATCCTTCTGCTTTTATAATCCCAGTGCCACCAGTACAGGCCCACACTGTCCGATGCTGCCTGGAACTCCTGTGAAGGGGATAGAAGCTCCCCGGGTACCTCTGTATGATTGCCTGCCATGTATTTTAAGAGCTGTACTAATCTAAAGATACTAATTCTGTCGAGATGTCCGACTGAGCTGCTGCAAGCCTTTGAACTTTCTACCCCTTCTGCTGTTCATACTTTTAAACTTTCTTTTATGCAATCCGTTCTCAGCTTCATCGGGGAGCTTAGCGAAAACAACAACCGCGATTGGTTTAATGCCAACAAGCAGCGCTACCAGGAGTCGCTGGAGATTTTCAGGAATTTTGCCGGCGAACTGTTAAGCGGAATTACAAAATTTGATCCTTCGGTGGGAAACCTGTTACCCAAAGACACCATCTTCAGAATCTATAAAGATGTGCGGTTCTCCAGGGACAAGCTTCCATATAAGACACATTTCGGTTGCTGGATGGCCAAAGGGGGACGCAAATCGACAGATGCCGGGTACTATTTTCACCTGGAGCCGGGAAAAAGTTTTATGGCTGCAGGGGTCTGGATGCCTCCGGGCGAGCAGCTTAAACTCATCCGGCAGGAGATCCTGTTCAATCCGGAACCCTATCTGAAGTTGCTCCGAACTACCGAAATGAAAGAATACTATGAACGGGGAGGAATGGAGGACAGGCTTAAAAAAGGTCCGGCCGGTGTCCCCAAAGATTTTATTCACCTGGAGGAATTAAAATACAAACACTACATATGGTCCAGAAATTACGGGGATGAGGTCATCCGGAAAGCAGGTTTTTCCGGCAGGCTTGTTGAAGATTACAAGGGGCTCTTTCCGCTGGTCAGCTACCTGAACCATGCCATGTCCTTTACAGGAAATCAGTGAGTGTGACTAAAGTTACAGTGGGAGTGTAAGTTTCCCTTTATTTTTGCGACAGAATCAAACAAAGAGTGCATATAACAAAAAAACATACAACATGAAACTGGAACATTTAACAAACGAGACTTTTAAAGAAAAGATTTTCAATTACGAAACCAATAAGGAATGGAAATTCGAAGGTAGCACTCCTGCCATTATCGATTTCTATGCCGACTGGTGCCAGCCCTGTAAGGTGGTTGCACCCATCCTGGAAGAACTGAAAGAGGAGTATGGCGACAAGCTTGATATTTTCAAAGTAAATACCGAGGAGCAGCGTGAACTTTCATCCGTATTCGGGATCCAGAGTATCCCCTCCCTGCTTTTCATACCCAAAGAGGGTCAGCCTCAGATGGCCATGGGAGCCCTTCCAAAAGAGACTTTCAAGCAGGCCATCTCTGAAGTTTTAAGTGTAACCCAGTAATATAACCCCCGGCAGATCATGCCGGCAAAAAAGAAACAATTATGAAAAAAATCATATTAAGCCTTACTGCAGCAGCATTCCTGAGCATATCCTGCACCAATGGTTCAGCCACATCGCTGGAGAATACCGGCCAGGCCGCAGTTCCGGTGGTAAATGCGCCTGCTGTACAAGCAGGGGACAACCAGTCCCAGGCATCCGGGAAACCGGTTTACCTGACCAAACAGGATTTTCTGGAGAAAGTAATGAATTACGAAAAAAACCAGAGCGAATGGGTCTACGAAGGGAACATGCCCGCCCTGATCGATTTTTACGCCGACTGGTGTGGCCCCTGCCGTAAAGCAGCCCCGATCCTTGAGGAGCTGGCCAAAGAGTATGAAGGTCAGATACACATTTATAAAGTAGATACTGAGAAAGAGCAGGAACTGGCAGCAGTTTTTGGAATCCGGAGCATCCCCGCCTTCCTTTTTGTCCCGCAGGATGGCAAGCCCACTATGAGCAACGGGATTGCCCAGACCGATGAGGAGACAAAAGCCATGTTCAAGCAGATGATTGATGAGCTCTTGCTTGGCAAAACCAGCAGCTAGAAAATAGTAGTTTAGGTACATAGTCTGAAAGTTGACAAGAGGCAGTCTCATATGAGGCAGCCTCTTTTCATTGATACCGGGTTGAAATAAAAGTGACGATTTATAGAAAGTAAATTTCCTGATTCAATCCATTAAGAATACCTTTGTTTCCAAAGACCCAATGATGCGACACGAAAGATCCCACACCAAAGTTATTGCCACCATCGGACCCAGAACAAGGAACAAGGAGATTCTGGAAAAAATGATCCACGAAGGCGTGGATGTACTGCGAATAAACCTGTCGCACGACACGCACGACGAACATCTAAAAACGATCAGGTTCGTCCAGGAGCTCAATAAGGAGCTGGGCTCCAGCGTGGCCCTTCTGGGCGATCTCCAGGGGCCCAAATTACGGATAGGGATGATGGAAAATGATGAGGTGCTGCTGGAGGACGGACAGGAATTCTCCTTTGTGACCACTCCCTGCACGGGCACCAGAGAGAAAGCCTACCTGAGCTACGGTCACCTGCCGGCCGATGTCTCCCGGGGGGATAAAATTCTGGTGGATGACGGGAAACTGATTTTTGAAGTAAGTGCAAGCAACCTGACAGACACCGTTACAACCAGAGTTATTTCCGGCGGGCCTCTCTCCAGCAATAAGGGTGTGAATCTGCCGCACACCAGGATCTCCCAGCCCAGTCTGACCGAAAAGGATATCAGGGATGCAAAATTCCTGCTGGATAACCAGGTCGACTGGATTGCACTCTCCTTTGTAAGAAAAGAGAAAGATATCAGGGATCTCCGGAAGATCATAGACGAACACCCCTCTAATGCGAGGATCATCGCAAAAATTGAAAAACCGGAAGCCCTGAATGAGCTTGATGCTATTATAGAGGCATCCGATGCTGTGATGGTGGCCCGGGGCGACCTGGGGGTGGAGGTCGATTTCCATAAGGTGCCCCTGATCCAGAAGAATATCATCAAAAGATGCATAGAGAAATCCAAGCCGGTGATCGTGGCCACACAAATGATGGAGAGCATGGTAAACAATCCCTCTCCCACCAGGGCCGAAGCCAATGACGTGGCCAATGCTGTTCTGGACGGAGCCGATTCGGTCATGCTAAGCGGCGAAACATCAGTGGGCAAATACCCGGTTGAGACCATCAGGAGCATGCAGATGATTATTGACTCCACCGAAACCGAAGAGTACATCTATTACAAGGAGCATCGCTCCATACCGTCAGCGAAGAACTATCTGGCCGACTCCATCTGCTACTCTGCGGTGCAACTTGCCGAGCAGGTAAATGCTGCAGCCATTGTCAGTCTTACCTACTCCGGGTTTACTGCCATCCGGATCAGTTCACACAGGCCTAAAGCGCCCATTTTTACCTTTACCATGAACCAGGATCTGATCAATGACATGTCCCTGGTCTGGGGCGTCAGGGCCTTCTATTTCGGAAAATGCAATCACATTAACGAATATATAGAGTATACCGAAGAGTTCCTGATCAGTCAGAACCTGTTAAAGAAAGGGGACCTGGTTGTCCATGTGGGCAGCATTCCAATTATGGAGAAGGGAAAGACCAATATGTTGAAGCTGACCCGGGTAAGCTGATCATATTTGAATCCTGAGCTGAAAATATGGATGGATATGGCCGAAGCCGGATGGCTGGAAAATTTGTACAAGCATGCAAAGGCCCTTTTTCGGAACAGCGACCTTCCTTCTCACGATCACACCCATCATATAAGAGTCTGGAACCTCTGCAAATCTCTGCTTGGGGAGATCGCCACATTTAACTCCGGCACAGACCAATCACTGGTGGAAGGGGTATTGATTGCTGCACTCTTCCACGATCTGGGGATGGTGCACTCCACCCGCGAAGATCATGGCAAAGGGGGGAGCGGACTTTGCCAGTCCTGGTTCAGAGAAACCGGCAGAACAAAACCGGAACGATTTGAGGAAATCCTGCGAGCCATTGAACTGCATGACCGGAAAAAAGTGCAGATATATAACTCTTTCACCACGGAGTCGCCACCCGGGATCCTGGAGATTCTGTCCGTGGCTGATGACCTGGAAGCTATGGGTACTATCGGGATTTATCGTTATGCTGAAATTTACCTCAAACGCGGTATTCCAATGGAAGAGCTTGGCATCAGGGTCCTCCGGAATGCCTTTGCCAGATTTGAAAATCTTAAGCTTTCCTGCCGGCTTTGCAGCCGGGTGCTTGAGCGCTTCCGGCCGCAGTATAAGGAACTGCGCCATTTCTATGAACAATATAATCTGCAGCTCCATAAGACTCCGGAACCGGAATCCGTACAATCAGGACCCCTGGGGGTGATTAACTGTATCCGCCGCGGCGAAGCGAATAATGCAGGGCACAGCCATAGATATCCGGAGCTAAAGGACTATTTTAGAAAACTGAACGATGAACTGGAACAGGCACGCCTATAAATATATTTTTCACCATCTGGCAGCATTCTCCCTCGTGCTGAACGGAATCTTCATTCCGGCCGCTGCCCAGGTCGAACTGAGGTATAAAAACAACGAGACGGTCACCTGGCAGGAGGCCATAGATATGTATGAATGGCTGGACGAGCAATATGAGGATGCCCGCCTGCTTCAGGTGGGATTAAGTGATGCAGGCAAAGCCCTTCATCTCTTTGTCATCGACCGCAGCCGGACTTTCTCGCCGGAAAAAATACGGGAATCCGGAAGGAATATCCTCTTTATCAACAACGGGATCCACGCGGGTGAGCCCTGCGGTGTGGATGCCAGCCTGAAACTGGCCGGCGATCTGCTGTCGGGTGCCGACAGCTGTGCACATTACCTCGATCATACCGCTGTGGCCATTGTTCCCCTGTTTAACGTGGGGGGTGCCCTCAACCGCGGATCTTACCACCGGGCCAACCAGAACGGACCGGTGGAGCACGGATTCAGGGGCAACGCCCGAAACCTGGATCTGAACCGCGATTTTATCAAGCTCGACTCCAGGAACACCCAATCGCTGGTCGCCTTGCTCAGAAGCTGGGATCCGGATATTTTTGTGGATACCCATACTTCCAATGGCTCCGACTATCCCTACACCATCACTCTAATCAACAGCCACAGTCAGCGCCATGAACCGTCCCAGGCCGGGTTCCTGAATTCGACGCTACTACCCTTTCTCTACGAAGGGATGGCCCGGTCCCCCTACCTGATGAGCCCCTACGTCTGGAGCTTCAATCGTACACCCGACGAGGGGATCATTGCATTCATGGACTATCCCAGGTTCACCTCGGGCTACGTCAGCCTCTTCAATACCTTCGCTTTCACCGTGGAAACCCATATGTTTAAGTCCTTCGAAGACCGGGTTCTTTCCACCTGGCACCTCTTAAGAGAAACCCTGCGCTTCAGCGGGATATACGGAAAAGATCTGGCCCGGGTAAAAAGAGAGGCATGGAAAGAGAAGCTGAACCGCAGGGAGTTTACCCTGCAGTGGCAGCTCGATAGCTCCAGGGCCGACCCGGTTCACTTCAGCGGATATGCGGTGAAGCAGAGAAAAAGCAAAGTAACAGGACAAAATAACTATTACTTCGACAGAAACGATCCCTGGGAAAAGGTGATCCCCTATTATAAGTACTTCAGTCCCCTGATCACGGTCCCGGTACCGGACTATTATATTCTCCCCTCTGCATGGAGAGAAGTGGTCAAGCGCCTTCAGCTTAACGGGGTGAAGATGGAGCAACTGGAGAGGGACAGCCTCATGGAGCTGGAAATCTATTACATCGACAAGTATAAAACCCTGGATCATGCCTATAACGGGCATTACCGCCATTACGATGTGGAGACCAGGACCCTTACCGGCGAGGTGCAGCTGTTTTCGGGCGACTGGATCATTCCGGCCCGACAGGAGGCTGTCGAGTACCTGGTTCAGACGCTGGAACCCCGGGCTTATGACTCCTTCTTCAGCTGGAACTTTTTTGATGAGATCCTCTCCAGAAATGAGTACTTCTCCCCCTATATCTTTGAAGAGACCGCCGGGGAGCTGCTGAAGAGTGATCCCCTTTTAAAAAAGGAATTTAAAAGGAGACAGGATGAAGATCCTGAGTTTGCCAAAAATGCCCATAGCCAGCTCCGCTTTATTTATGAACACTCCCCCTGGTCGGAATCCACCTATCTGCGCTATCCCGTATACCGCATGAGTCACTAATCTGATAATGAGCCTATGAAAAAGCTATTCCTTACCTGGGCCCTTCTGGTTCTTGTTGTATTACAGGGCCTTGCGGCCATCAGCCTGGACGAATTCCTGAACAGGAAAGAGGTCAGGGAGGTCCGGACCATTCAGAATGAATCGGGCTTTGAACGTATACTGGAGCTAATGATCGAACAGCCCCTGGATCACCACCGGCCCGACGGGGAAACTTTCTGGCAACGGGTCTATATCTCTCATGTGGATCCCTCCAGACCGGTGGTCATGGTGACTGCAGGATATGATGCAAAATACTACTACACCTCCGAAATCACCGCTCAGCTCAGCTGCAACCAGCTGATGATCGAACACCGCTATTTCGGGGAGAGCGTACCCGACAGCATTCAGTGGGAGTATCTGGATACCTGGCAGGCGGCCTCGGATCACCACCGGATCGTTGGTATGTTCAGAGAGCTCTATCCCGGACCATGGATCTCCACAGGGATCAGCAAAGGGGGACAGACCGTCATGTACCATAGCTTCTATTACCCCGGAGATGTGGATGTAAGGGTACCCTATGTGGCTCCCCTGAATTTCGGACTTGAAGATAAGCGTATCTACTCCTTCCTGGACCAGGTGGGGAGTGCCGGGGAGCGCAGGAAGGTGATGAAATTCCAGAAGATGGCCCTGAAAAGGCAGGAGGAATATCTGGAAGCTTTCAGATCCTTCTCTGAAGACAAGGGATATAGCTATGAGCTGGCCGGCGGTGTGGAAAAAGCTTACGAGTATTGTGTGCTGGAGTACTCCTTTGCATTCTGGCAATGGGGCTATGTTCCTTCCGGTAAAATTCCCGGCAGGCAGGCTTCGCCTGAGAGGGTCATTGAACACATGAACCGCGTAGCCGGATTCGACTACTTTTCCGACCAGTTTATCATTGAAAACAGGCCCTTCTTTTACCAGGCTCTCACGGAAATGGGTTACTACGGCTATGATCTGGAAGCTTTCAAAAAGTACCTGAAACATGTCGATAATCCGGTCTTTACCTTCACCATTCCTGAAAACGTGGAGCTTTCATTCAAAAAGGAGTTGTCTTATAAACTTCAGGAATACCTCAGCCAGGAGGCGGATGACTTCATCTTTATCTACGGGGAATACGACACCTGGTCGGCTACAGCCGTCACTTCCACCGGCCAGACCAACTCCAGGATTTTTGTAAAGGAGGGGGGATCGCACCGGACCAGGATCAACAATATGCCGGAAGAACAGAGGAAAAAGGTCTACGCCACCCTGGAAACTTTCCTTGATTAACTTCCGTACCTGGCTATGGCCGTATCATACTCCTCCAGGAATTTATCAAAGGAGAAGGGACGGCCGTGGGCCGGATAGATGCTCTTCACCGGAAGGTTCCGGATCAGCTTCCAGCTCCGGACCAGTGCACCCGGATCCTCGGCAAAGGGAGGAAAGTGCAGTTTATTGGCCAGTCCGAACAGGGTATCCCCACTGATCAACTCCCCATTCTCCATCAGTAAGATCATGGATCCCGGGGTATGACCGGGAGTGTGCAGCACCCTGCCGGGAAAGCCGTAATCCCCCAGGTCAAATTGCTCATCCGCCAGAAGATCGGGATCAACACCCGGGAATTTCATCAGTTTCCTGGCAAAAATCCTCCCCAATCCCACCAGCAACCTGGCCTTCCATCGGGTTCCCGGCGGAATGGGCGAATACCCCCAGGAGAGACGTTCACTCTCGGAGCGATGGACCACTATTTTGCAGCCGGTCAGCTCCTTCAGCATCCCGGCCGACCCTGCATGATCGAAATGAGAATGAGTCAGCACCAATAATTTGAGCATTTCCGGCTCCAGACCCAGTCCCCTGAGGGCTTCCAGGATTTTGACCTCCGAACCGGCATTCCCGCAATCTGCCAGGATAGCCTCACCGGGCCTGTAAATCAGGTAGCAGGAGACATTCACCAGTCCGATCCGGTGAACTTTATAGCTTTTTCCGGACATTATTTTACAGGAAAATCCATCAGTTTTTCACCCTCCAGGTAGGCTTCGAGCCGATCGTTGATGGCTACGGGCCCCACCCCTGCCGGAGTACCGGTAAAGATCAGATCGCCGGTCTTCAGAGTCATAAAACGGGATACATAGGCAATGATCTTCTCAAAACTAAAGATCATCAGGGAGGTGGATCCTTCCTGGACCATCTTCCCATTGATATCGAGCCTGAAGGAAAGCTTGTGCAGATCGCCGAACTTCTCCACAGGTAAAAATTCACTGACGGGAGCCGAATAATCAAAGCCCTTGGCTATTTCCCAGGGAAGGCCCTTCTTTTTCTGTTCTGCCTGCAGATCACGTGCAGTAAAGTCAACTCCCAGGGCAACTTCATTAAAATAACGTGCGGCATAAGCTTCCTCAATGCTTCTGCCCAACCTGTTGATCCGGATCACTACCTCAAGCTCGTGATGCACCTCCTTCGAAAACCCGGGATAGAAAAACGGACGGTTGCCGGTGACCAGGGCAGAGTCGGGTTTCATAAAAAAGACCGGATTTTCAGGGACTTCATTGTTCAGCTCCCTGGCGTGAGCCACATAGTTCCTTCCAATGCAAATGATCTTCATGAGGCTATTTCTTAATGGAGCCCAGCTTGATGCTGGTCAGCACCTTTTTTGTATAGAGAGGAAAATCCCCGTTCATCATCCAGCCATAGTAGCCCGGATCCTTCTCCAGTACTTCACTTACAGGCTTGCCTTTGTGCTTCCCGAAATTAAAAACCTCCACATCCTCCTCATTTAATACAATCCTCCCGGCAAAATCCACATTGCGGTTGTGGGCGGAGAATTCCGCCAGCTTCCCGATGTCGTTCTCCAGATTTGGATAGCGGTCCAGCTGAGCCTGCAACACTTCATAGGTGGCCCTGGTATCGGCCTCTGCAGAATGAGCGTTGTTCAACTCCTTGTTCAGAAAGAACTTGTAGGCAGCGGAGAGCGTACGGGGTTCCATTTTCATAAAGATCACCTGCACGTCCACAAATTTCCTCCTCTTCAGGTCAATATCCACGCCTGCTCTCAGGAACTCCTCCGCCAGAACGGGTATATCAAACTTCACAGAGTTATATCCGCCCAGGTCACAGCCTTCAAAATCCCTGGCCAGGCTTTTGGCCACTTCGTTAAAGGCCGGTGCATCTTTCACATCCTCATCCGATATTCCATGAATGGCTGTCACCTTCTCGGGAATGGGTATCCCGGGATTCACACGAAAGGTTTTGGAGCTTTCATTGCCATGGAGGTCCACCTTCAGATAAGAGATCTCAACGATTCTGTCAGAGGCGATATTAATTCCGGTGGTCTCGAGATCGAAAAAAATGATTGGATTCTTCAGTTTCAACCTCATGCGCTATGCGTTTATCATCATAGGCATCAGAAGCATCAGAATATCTTCGCTTTCATTCTGCGTTTCGGAAGGAAGCAGGATCCCGGCACGGGTAGGATCGCTCATCTCCAGCACCACATCGTCGGAAGGAAGGTTTGCGAGAATTTCGATCAGAAAGGTCGATTTGAAGCCAATCTCCATATCCTCCCCTTCGTACAGACAGCTTAATCTTTCGGTAGCCGAAATAGAAAAATCGATGTCCTGAGCGGAGACATTCAACTGATTTCCGGTGAGACTGATTTTCACCAGGTTACTGGCCTGGTTGGAGAAGACCGAAACCCGCTTCAGCGTATTATAGAAGGTCAGGCGATCGATGCTCATCTTATACGGATTGTCGGTCGGAATAACAGAGTTGTAACTGGGATAGTTGCCTTCCACCAGCCTGCAAACGAGTTTGTAATTGGTCAGTGTAAAAGAGGCATTGCGGTCATCAAACTCCAGAACCACTTTGTTCTCCTCCCTGGGCAGAATATTCTTCAGCAGCGATGCCGGCTTCTTTGGAAGAATAAAGCTTGAAGCACTTCCTGCAGAGGCATCGGTTCTCTTATAACGTACCAGTTTATGGGCATCGGATGCTACAAAGGTGATGTCATCGGGAGACAGCTCTATAAAAATGCCGTTCATGACCGGTCGCAGTTCATCATCGGCAGTTGCAAACAGAGATTTGCTGATTCCGGCAAGAAGAAGCTCCTGCTCAAGCTCCAGGGTCTGCTTCTGATCATCCTTGATCACAGGCATCTGCGGGAATTCTGCCCCATTCTGACCTGGAATGGAGAATTTTCCGTTCTCGCTCTGGATCACAACCATCAGGCTGTCAGGGTTGATCTCAAAGGTCAGCGGAATATCCGGGAACTCTTTGAGCGTATCATTTAACAACCGTGCAGGAATTGCCACAGCTCCCGAACCATCTGTATTTTCAAGCTCGATGTGCGTAACCAGGGTCGACTCCAGATCGGATGAGGTAATCTCCAGAATCCCTTCCTCCAGAGAGAAAAGGAAATTGTCTAAAATGGGGAGTGTGTTCTTGTTACTGATCACACGACTGATGGCCTGCAGATGACCCAACAGTTCCATACTGGACACAACAAATTTCATATATGTTTGCTTTTATTTAGTGAGTCAATGAACCATCAATTATACGAAAAAAAATCCTTATTGCCGCAGCTACTTTTCCCGAAAATAATGGGATAAGCCGCGCATCAGAACATCCAGGTAGATGTAGTTGACAATCATGGCATCCTGCATATCATTGTACAGGACCAGGGCCCGGAACAGATCGGGTTCTGAACCGGGTATTTCAGAGTAGGGAAAGATCTGCAGAGAGTGCTGCTCGCCCTGAAAAGTTTCCACCCTGATACTGGCCAGTTTTTCAACATGATCCCCGCTTCTCAGGAGCGAGTCGGCGCTTATACCGGTTCTCCGTTCATACCTGAGAGAGGTGAAATAACTGAATAGAAGTTTCATCGAAAGCTCCCTGGCTTCCCCCTCGGGCAGCTTCGTATGCTCATTGCCCGGCTCACAGCGTATATTCCCCTCCCGGTCCTGTGTAAAGCGAAATGCCTCCCCCGAAAGGAGCGCGATCTTTATGCCTGAAATCCCGGAAGGGGGGAGGTCCATCAGAAGATGATCCCTGTAATGATCCGGGGTTGCTGAAAAAACCCGCTCCAGGTCCAGGCCGGGATATCCCGGCACAGACACAAAATAGGCCTGTTCTGATCCCTGAGGGCTCAGAAGGTACCCGCCCATGGCCTTCCTGAGCCCATAACTCAGAAGAAGCCTGTCGTCCCTGAAAAACGCCAGCTCCCTGGACTCTCCCTGTGGGTCCTCATAGCCCCTGGCCTGCTCCGCATCCACCACGGACGCTACTTCCAGCCGGCTGGCTGCGATCAGCAGATTTTCCATCGATACAGGATTTACCTCCTCTGTTCCAAAGAGGTACCATCCATCCTCCACCCTGATCAACTCGACAGAGTTATAGGGGTCCACCAGTACAATGCGGTCCACATCCTTCATGCTCCGGATCGCCACACTCCGACCCTCCCTATCCGGCCAGTTCCAGGGATTGAACAAAAGCAGGAGCAGGATCAGGAACAGGAACACGCCTGCGACGACCGGGATGGCTTTACGGCTCTTCATCTCAGTGTGCATATCTGCGTTTCCTGACTACCTGAATGATAATTCCCGAGAATACCACCATCAGCAGCGGCAACAGGGTGTTTACAAGTTTCCATTTGAGAAGCCGGGACTTTTGACTGATCAGTTCATTGTTCAGGAGACGAAGCTTAAACTCCCTGGAGCGCAGCTCCATTAAGCCGGTCTCATCGGTCATATAGTTAACCACATTCATGATGAATTCACGGTTTCCAAAGGTCTGCCGGGTATACCTGTCAAATCCCAGGGGCTGAGCCCTGAATGCTCCACGCTCATATTGCACTTCGTTGGCGGCTATGTCGCCATCGGAGAGGACAAATACGGAAGATGGCTCTCCCTTTTTGATGCTTTGCCAGTTTGAGGGTGATACCCCCTCCGGCACGGGGTAATTGAGGTAAAAGGATTCGAATCTTCCCTCCAGCAGAATACCAACCGGAAGCCGGGCAGAGCGGTAGAGTGCCGGATCGGGTTTTGCGGTCACCTCCTCCATATTGATGTAGAGGGGAACATCCCTCTTGCGGCTGGCCTGCGATGTGGCCAGCAATACTGTTTTTCTAAGCTGTCCGGAGGTGCCGGAAAGAGTGTCCATGGAGGAGGCAAACTGGCTCAGAACATAGTTAATCCCCTTGCTTACAGGGTGGTTATCCGGTCCTGCCAGCAGTGGATGGTACACCCAGGGCATCATGGTGAAGCGTGCCTGCTCCCCTGCCGGAGCCGTATTCACTGGAACATAATTGCACTGCATATCCGCCACCAGGTTATAGTTGATCCGGATCCCGTACTTAAACAGAAGGTCCTCCAGTCCCACCGGGTTGGCCAAAGCCACCGTGGTCCCTGTGGAGAGGCTGTCGGCAAAAGGGTGCACCGGATCGAGGAAAAAGAGGACCTTTCCTCCCTGCATAATGTACTGGTCGATTGCATATTTATCAGCCTCACTGAAGGGATAACGGGGACGGGCAATGATCAGAGCCTCGTAGGGAAGTAAAGCCTCCACATTTCCATGGATATACCCGCGATCCACCTGGAAAAAAATTTTCAGTTCGTCCATCAGGCTGTGAGTCTGCAGGGAATCAAGCTCTCCATGTCCCTCTATAAAGGCAATGCGCGGGACCTCTTCCACGGTCAGGCTGTGAATGGCCCTGGCAAATTCATATTCCAGGGTCTGAATGGAGTTATTCAGATTCACTTCATGCGAAAGGGAAGGATTATTCTTCAAAAGGTTCACAGGCATCTCATAGGGACCGCAGGCCACAATGGCACCCGGAAAGACGGTCCTGGTGGCACTACCTCCTTCATCGTCCCGCACCTGGATGCTGGTCACATTCAGGCCCCGGTCGTACAACTCCCCGATCATCCTGTTCCGGATAGCCTCATCGGGTTCGTCGTACAGATTTATAAACTCGTATTGCAGTTTCTCTCCGCCATAGGCCCTGAAATCGTCCATCAGTTCCCGGATCGATTTCCGGAAATTGACAAATTCAGCCGGGAGGTCCCCGTCCAGGTATATTTTCACATAAACCACATCATCCAGTTCCCTCAGGAACTGTTTCGTAGCCCTTGAAAGGGTATATTTTTTTTCAGAAGTCAGGTCGATCCGGAAAAACTTTATTTCTGCCAGCAGGCCAAGTACCACAACCAGGACCAGGGCAATTCCCAGCTCAGTCAGATGTCTTCTTTTGAGTCCTTTCCTGTCCATGCGCGCCTTACCATTTACTGCTTTGTAGAACGGTGCGGGTTCCAAGCAAAAAGAGCAGGATCACACCGGCGAAATAGAGCATATCCCTGGAATCGATCACTCCCCGGCTGATGGAGTTATAGTGGTAACTGATCCCCAGGCGCGAAACCAGGAAAACAATACGCCCCGATTCGGCCATTCCGCTCAGGAATTCAAATCCCATATACATCAGGAAGGATAGAAAGACCGCCAGAATGAAGGCAACAATCTGGTTCCCGGTAAGAGAAGAGGAGAACATGCCGATGGCTGCATAAATCCCGCCCAGGAAAAGCAGGCCCATGTAGGAACCCCAGGTGCCTCCTGCATCCACATTTCCCGGGGGACTGCCCAGTCGGGAAACGGACCAGAAATAGATCAGCGTAGGAATAAGCGAAAGAAGCACCAGAATCCAGGAGGCCAGAAACTTGGCCAGAATAATCTGCAATTCCGACACCGGCCTGGTATACAGCAGATCCAGGGTCCCGCTTCGCCTTTCCTCTGAAATCATCCTCATGGTAATAGCAGGAACCAGGAAAAGAAAGAGCCAGGGAGCAATGGCAAACAGGGAGTCGAGGGTGGCGTAGCCGTTCTCCGGCACATTAAACTGCCCGGGCACGATCCACATAAACAGGCTGTTGAGCAGAAGGAATACCACAATCACCACATAGCCTGTAAGGCTGCTGAAAAAACCATTGATTTCCTTCTTAAAAAGTGCCCACATCTTCCCGGATCCTTATTTGTCTTTCAGAGACTCCGGAAGGCTGGAGTCCGGTAAATCGCGATAATCCATGATCCGCACTTCATGAAAATAGAACTTCAGTATATCCTGGTATGAGAATCCGTCCCTGGCCATTTTCATGGCACCCTCCTGGCTCATTCCAATTCCATGTCCGAATCCTTTCCCCCATACCAGAACATGATCCCCATCGGGGAACATATCAAAAAAGCTTGATTTGAAACCCCAGTCCTCCCGGATCTTTGCCATCCGTATGGAATCCTTATCAAGAATAAAATACTTCTTCCGCTTCATCTGTTCAATATAGATGATCTCATCCGGAATCCGGGTAACAGATTTCATCCCGTTCTTCAGCAAATAGTCCTTCCACGCTTTAAAAGAAATGGTATCCTGCCATTTGGCATGTGACTGATGCAGGGAGTAGGGGTCCACCACGGACTGAAGGTAATCGACATCTGAAAGCCAGACATCTGCAGCCCTCTGGGTTTGTCCCCCGCTGTTGGCATGATAGGCCGCTGAAATCAGTTTGAAATTGTAATCGGCCAGCACAATGGCACTGGTTTCCACAATGGCCTCCAGTATTTGCGGATTGCCGGCTCTCTTTCCCTTGTAAGCCTGGCAGTGCGACCTGTCGCACAGTGCGAAACCCTCGTTCAGGTGCCTGTCCATCTGCTTCATGGCAAAGGTCCTGCAAAGTATGGATTGCGCCTTATAAAACTCTTTTTCAGCATTTGGCCCCGACTCGGCTTCAACGACTCCGGCCAGGTATTTATCCATATCCACCTGGTTTACCAGGGTCATATAACGATCCTCAGGGATCACCAGCAAATTGTCATCGTATTGCCTGGATGTTATTTCCGGTGAAAGGGTCCGAACACGGAATACCGATTCTGCGGACAGGGCCCTTAACAGAATATGGGATGCAAATCCAAAATCGTGCTCCGCGTCCAGCACTTTCACCCTTCCCTCCTCGTGGGTCAGGTAGAAGATATCTCCCACTTCAAATCTGAGTTTCACTTCCCCGTCCAGCAACAGCTGGTAATGTCCCGAAGAGCAGTAAACCACCGCTGCCCTGACCAGATGATCCTGGAAAAGCCCCACCTCCACTGTCTGTGCCGTCAGTCCGGTCCAGGAAGCCACCATCCACAACATCGTAACAATCCGCCTCATTTACCTTCTTCTTTTAACAATTCGAACATACGTTCTCCGATTCTGCGGGAAACCCCCGGATCGCCCAGCCCCGCTTTTATAACACCATAACCCTCCTGCAAGACCTTCCTGTGCCCGGCATCGTACAGGATCCTGACAAGTTCATCGCGGGTGCGCCTGGTCAGATCTTTCTGGATCACTTCCTCCACCAGTTTCTTCCCGTAAATCAGATTCACAAGACTTATAAAATTAATCTTTATTAATCGTTTTGCAATGCCGTAAGCCAGCTTACTGGTTCCATAAAGGACTACCTGGGGCAGATCAAAGAGGGCTGCTTCCAGGGTGGCGGTTCCGGAAGTAACCAGACCCGCCTCTGCACACTCCAGTAAGGCATAGGTTTCATTATAAACGATCCTGACCCCGGTCCCCCGAAGGTATTGCTCATAGAGTGATGCATCTATGGAGGGTGCCCCCGCCACTACAAACTGATGCTCCGGATGTCCGGCTGCCAGTTCCAGCATGGAAGGTAAAGTGCTTTCAATCTCCTTTTTTCGCGAACCGGCGAGAAGTGCCACCAGCGGTTTTTTATCCAGGCCATGACGCTTTTTCCACGCTTCCTTCCCTTCAAATTCCTCCCTGAACCAGGCCACCTGGTCGACCAGGGGATTTCCAAAATACTCCACTTCCATATGGAAGCGCTTAAAAAAATCCCTCTCAAAGGGAAGAATGGTAAAGAGCCGGTCCACATAGAGTTTCAGCGACTTCACCCTTCGCTGTTTCCAGGCCCACACCTTGGGGGAAATATAATAAAAAACCCGGATCCCCCGGCCGGCAGCGAAGCGTGCCATCCGCATATTAAACCCCGGATAATCGACCGGGATCAGCACATCCGGGTCCCACTCCAGGATCTTTCGTTTCATAAGACGCAGATTCCGGAAAATTTTCCGCAGGTGAAACAAAACATCCAGCATCATAAAGCTGGTCTCCCGGTAATGCATCACCATCCCGCCAGCCACTCCCTGCATCAGATCGCCTCCCATATAACAAAACTCGGCCTCCGGATCCATTTTACAAAGTTCCTTCATCAGGCTGGATCCGTGAAGGTCGCCCGAAGCTTCTCCTGCTATGAGAAAGTATTTCATTCCGACTTCAGACAAATTTGAGCAGGAGCATAAGAAATGCCAGCAGCAGTGTGGAAAAAATAACTCCCCTGGCCGCAAAATTCCGCTTGGTCCAGATGCATATGAAAAAAAGTAAGAGGTTAGGAAGTGCTGAAAGACTTATCAGTTTGGACAGCATCCCGAGTTGCTGGAAGCTGACCAGAAAGTCCGCCAGCCCCTTTTCACTTTTAATGATCCAGATGATCAGCATGCTCAGGGCAGGTACTGCCAGTGCAGGAAGCAATCCGCTTAACAGGGTATCGTATCTTTTCTTACTCATTCCTGCTGCTTTGAGCAAACTCCATGGTTTTCAGCTTATCCAGCACCTCGTAGGCAGTCAGATCGGTATGGATAGGCACGACGGAGACATAGCCGTTCTTCAGGGCCCACTCATCGGTGCCTGTTCCACCGTTCTCAGGCTCCCTGTTCTGGAAGAAACCCGTAAGCCAGTAGTACTCGGAGCCATTGGGATCCATTCTTTTTTCAAATTCCTCTTTCCAGTAGCCATTGGCCTGGCTGCACAAGCGGATTCCCCGGATCTCCATGGAAGAGAGGTCGGGAACATTTACATTCAGACAGATTCCATCGGGCAGGCCACTCTCCAGTACCTGCCGGATAAGCTCTTCCGCGACCTCTGCAGAGGCGCTGAAATCGGCATCCGGATCAAAATTGAGCAAGGAAAAGCCGATGGAGGGAATATGGTTCACCGCACCTTCCATGGCAGCAGCCATAGTTCCCGAATAAAGCACACTGGAGGAGGAGTTGGAGCCATGATTAATGCCCGATAAAAGCAGGTCGGGCCTGCGTTCGGACAGACTGTTAAAAACCAGTTTTACACCATCCACAGGAGTTCCGTTGGTCACATAGGAGCTAAGTCCGGGCTCTTCGGAAACAAGTTTAACCCGGAGGGGTACCTTGACGGTGATGGCATGGGACATGCCGGACATGGGCTCCTGAGAAGAGATTGCAATAACATCTCCAAATTTGCGGGCCACGGTAAGCAGCGCTTTCATGCCCCGGGCATGAATACCATCGTCGTTGGTAACCAGTATCAAAGGGGTTCTGTTCATCATCACTTTATAAGCATACAAAAATATCTAAAATCCCCGAGAACCGGGGTTTTATTTTGTAATTTCATGCAATGGGCACTATCGGGACAGCTGTCACAAAAATACTTGCTCCCGGCTCTCTGGATGACTCTGAACTGACTTACGTGGTCATGGGGGCCAGGTACCGGGGACAATGGATCTTTGTGCGGCACCGGGAGAGGCAAAGCTGGGAGCTGCCGGCCGGACATATTGAAGCGGGCGAGGGACCCGACCAGGCGGCGGTCAGGGAGTTGTATGAAGAGGCCGGGGTGGTGAATTCGACCCTGAGCATCATTTCCGACTACGGGGTGAAAGTTGAAGAGCACCAGGCTTTTGGACGCTTGTATTTTGCCGATGTGAAAGAACTGGAACCCCTTCCCGACCATGAAATTGAGGAGATAAAGTTTGGTAAAGAGCTCCCGTCCAATCTCACCTATCCGGAAGTTCAGACCCTGCTTTTTTCCCTTTTAACTCTGCACTAAAAGCACTACTTTTGTTGCTTATTCGTAATGCAGCAGCAATGAAGATTTCCTATAACTGGCTTAAAGAATATATCGATACCATTCCGGGTCCTCAAGAGGTCAGCGAAATTCTGACCAACACCGGACTGGAAGTGGAGGGACTGGAAGAAGTTCAGTCCGTGAAGGGGGGACTTGAAGGAGTAATTATCGGGGAAATACTCAGCTGTGAAAAGCATCCCGATGCGGATAAGCTTACCGTAACAAGGGTAAACCTCGGAGCAGATGAACCGGTACAGATTGTTTGCGGGGCTCCCAATGTGGCAGTGGGTCAGAAGGTCCCTGTAGCCACCGTTGGCACCACTCTCTGGCCCGACGACAAGGGCTTTACCATAAAGAAGGCCAAAATCAGGGGAACGCTCTCCATGGGTATGATCTGCGCCGAAGACGAATTGGGACTGGGCCCCTCTCACGAGGGCATCATGGTCCTGGATCCGGAGGCTGTGGCGGGCATGCCTGCCGCCGAATACTTCCGGGTGGAAAGTGATTTTGTATTTGAGATCGGACTGACTCCCAACCGCATAGACGGGGCTTCTCACCTGGGGGTAGCCAGAGACCTGGCCGCTTTTCTGAAACAATCGGGCAGGGCGAAACTGGAGAAACCCTCCGTGGACTCTTTTCGCATCGACAACACAAAGCTGAACATTCCGGTAGAAATAGAGGAAAAGGCCGGATGTAAACGTTATTCGGGCCTGACCATCCAGGGGGTGAAAGTGACAGAGAGCCCTGCCTGGCTTCAAAAGCGTTTAAGATCCATCGGACAAACCCCCATAAACAACGTGGTGGATATCACTAATTTTGTTCTGCACGAATCGGGTCAACCCTTACATGCCTTTGATGCAGAAAGGATTACGGGCCGGAAAGTGATTGTCAGAACCATGCCGGAGGGCACTCCCATGATCACCCTGGATGAGCAGGAGCGCAAATTGCTCAGCTCCGACCTGATTATTTCCAATACCAAAGATCCGATGTGTATTGCCGGGGTTTTCGGAGGTATCGATTCGGGAGTCAGTGAAAATACCAGCTCTATTTTCCTGGAATCGGCCTGCTTTGATCCGGTATATATCCGGAAAACAGCCCGGTACCACCAGCTGAATACCGATGCTTCATTCCGCTTTGAAAGAGGATCGGATCCCAACAACACGGTCTGGGCCCTGAAACGCGCCGCCATTCTGATCAAAGAGATTGCCGGGGGTAAGATCTCTTCAGAAGTGGTGGATGTATATCCCGAACCGGTGGAGGAATGCCGGGTCGCTATCTCTTTTGCGCACGTGGACCGGCTCATTGGAAATCCCCTGGAGCCTGCCACCATCCGTTCCATTCTGGAATCTCTGGAGATCCGGGTGGAAGAGGAGAACAAAGAAGGAATGATTCTGCGCATACCCACCTACCGGGTGGATGTGCAGAGGGAGGCCGATGTGATCGAGGAGATTCTCCGGATCTATGGCTTCAACCGGGTGGAGATCTCCGGCGGGCTCCGATCGACCCTCTCTTCCACGAAAAAACCGGATAAAGAACTGGTGGTCAACAAAACTTCGGAGCTGCTCACAGCCCAGGGCTTCTTCGAATTGAAATCCAATTCGCTGACCCCCTCCGCCTATTATGATACTGAAGAGAATAAGGACCCCGGAGCCGTCCGTCTGTTTAATCCCCTGAGCCAGGACCTGTCCCTAATGAGGCAGAACCTGCTTTTCGGCGGACTGGAAGCCATCGCTTATAACCTCAACCGGAAGCGGAAGGATTTGAAACTATATGAATTCGGGAACTGTTACTTTCTGAATGAGAAGAGCCTGGGGAAAGATCCCCTGGATAAATATAAAGAAGCTTTCCATATGGGTATTTTCCTTTCGGGAAATGTCCGGACGGGCAACTGGATTCAGAAGCCGGAGGAGGCTTCGTTCCCTCAGCTGAAGACCTGTGTGGAGACGGTTCTGATCAAGCTGGGGATCGATCCGGTGACGTTGGATCGTGCCGGTTCAGAAAATCCGGACTATGTGGAAGGGCTGGTATATAAGTTCCATGAGCGCAGGCTGGCAGAATTCGGTGAGGTGGCGCAGCGTACGCTTAAAATGTTTGACATCAAACAGCGGGTATTTGCCGCCGAATTCAACTGGGACCTGGTGTTAGAAGCCCTTTCCGGACACCGGATTCTCTTCCGGCCCCTACCCCGTTTCCAGGTGGTCACTCGCGACTTTTCCATACTCCTGGACCGGAAGGTAAGCTATGAAGCACTCCGGACACTGGCGTTCAAAGCAGAAAAGAGGCTCTTGAAAGAGGTGACTCTTTTTGACGTATACGAAGGAGATAAAATAGAGCAGGGAAAAAAATCCTATGCCCTGAGCTTTACCCTTCTGGATGAAGATAAAACCCTTACCGACAAACAGATCGACAAAACCATGCAAGGTATTGCCCATGCCTTCATCCGGGAACTCGGAGCCACGATCAGGGGAATGTAAGCTTTATGAATCCGGCCGCAATATGGCTTTATCATTGAGCGTTATTGAAATAAAAGTCCAGATATGAAACGAGTAATAATCTTGCTGCTGGCAGTGTTAATCACCCTCCCCGTTTTTAGCCAGGAACTCAGCAGACAGGAACAGAAGAAGCTGGAGAAGGAGTTAAAAAAGGAGCAAAAAGCTGAGGAGGCTGCTAAAAAAGCAGCCGTGGTCGATGCCATGGTGCTTTACCGGCGTTTTGTTCTGGAGGCAAACACCTTAAAGGACAAACGAGGTAATTCGCTCAATGTGTCGAGCAATATAAACTTTATCGCAGCGGACTCCCTCACCGGGGTCATACAGGTAGGCTCAAATACCTATATCGGAAGCAATGGTGTTGGTGGGGTAACGGTGGAAGGATCCATATCCGACTACAAGTACAGCAAACATGAAAAAAGCGGTAGTTACAGTGTATCGTATTACCTCCGAACACCCTTGGGGAGCTATGATGTCCGCCTGACGGTCTATTCCGACGGCAGAGCAGATGCGGACGTAAGTTCAACCACCTGGGGCGACAGGCTCCGGTACGCAGGTTACCTGGTGCCTCCCGGCATCTCGCGGGTATTCAAGGGCAATTCGCTCTAGTTCCGGGTTACTCCTCCAGTTTGTAGAGAAAACGCTTGATACTGCGTTTCGGGGTCTTCTCAAACTCCGATTTATGGATATGAATCTTTAAGAGTTTCTCAAATGAAACTGCATGCTGGTTGTACTCTTTTCTGTTCTCTTCCATTTTTGTCTCCAGTTCTGCCTCCACCCGGTCGGTTTTGGCCTGGTCATAATCGGGATACACCAGCGCTTCCAGCTTGTGCTTGTTGTTCATGAGCACCACTGCCTCACTGATATAGGGCAGGTTGCATAATTTAGACTCGATCTCCTCCGGATAGATATTCTGTCCCGAAGGCCCCAGAAGCATGCTTTTGCTCCGGCCCTTTATATAGATAAATCCATCCGTGTCGGTGACACCCAGGTCCCCTGTATGCAGCCAGCCATCTTCATCGATCGTGGCTTTGGTAGCCTTATCGTTCTTATAGTATCCCTCCATCAGGTTTTCGCCTTTCACAAGAATTTCACCAGGAACGGTATAAGGCTCCTCCGAATCGATCTTCAGCTCCATAATATCCAGGATCTTCCCACTGGAGCCCTTCCGGGTGGTGGCATATCCCTCGTAGGACATCAATGGTCCGCATTCGGTCATCCCGTAGCCTATGGTAAAGGGAAACCTGATCTTTCTCAAAAAATCCTCCACTTCTGCTCCCAGTGCAGCACCTCCCAGCACCGCTTCCCTGAAGCGTCCCCCGAAAGTTTCGATCAACGATTTCCGCATCTTACCATAAATCAGGCCCCTGATGCCCGGAATGCTGGTCAGCACTTTTACAGAGCCTTTCTGTAAAACAGGCAGAAGCTTTTTCTTGTAGATTTTTTCAAAGAAAATGGGCACAAAAAGGATCAGGTGGGGCCTCACTTCCGAAAACGCTTTGATGATTACCGGGGTGGCCGGCAGTTTGCCCAGGATGGTTACATGCACCCCGACCGCCATGGGAAAGAGATAATCGAAGGCACAACCATAACAGTGTGCAAGGGGTAAGAGGGCCAGCATCTTCTCCCCGGGATTAAGCTCTATGGAACGCATGGCAAAATCCACGTTCCCTGCAAGACTATTGGCTGAAAGAACCACCCCCTTGCTGAATCCCGTTGTCCCCGAAGTATAATTAATCTCCACCACCTCGCTGTTGTCCACCTCTGCATACTTAATCTGATCCCTGCCAAATCCATCCGGATATCTATTTTCAAACAGCTGGTCCAGCTCCTGATGGGCCTTTTGAACCGCCGCCAGCGCTTTGGCAGACAAAATGCCAAAATCGCCCAGTGATAGAATGATTTTCACTCCCTTTATCTCCTCTTCGGAGAGCCCGTCCAAGGTCTGCCTGTCGACCAGCATCATCACCGAATCGGAGTGATTGATAATGGAATGGGCATCGGCCGGTTTAAAGTCGGGGAGAATCGGAACAACCACGCCCCCAAAGGTGATCACACTCATGAAACCCACACACCAGTTGGAAGAGTTTTTTCCAAACACCGCAATTTTATCTCCCTTCTTCACCCCTGCAGCTTCGTATATCAGGTGCAGACGTGCAATCTGGCGGGCCATTTCGCCATAGGTATAAGAGACATCGCTGGTGTAGTCGGACAGGGCCGGGAGATCAAAATTATTTGCAAAACTCTCCTCGTACATCTTAATAAAATTCTTCTGGATCATGCTCAGGGTTTTATAGTTTGTGTTAAATATATTCATTTAAAATCAATGTTAAAAAAGCAGGGGCGAGAATCAAACAAAGCAATTATCTTTATACCATCTTTTTAAGCTTCTAAATAAACAACTTATTTCATGATCTATTTTTTCCGGGTCGCCCGCAACCCGATCATTGCAGTCGAGGCAAACAGCAAACTGGATGAACAAACCACCGGGAAGCTGAAATGGCTGTTTGGAAACGCCATCGTCCTGAGTGAAACCGAGGTGGATGGATGGTTTGTAGGACCCAGAAAAGAGATGATCACCCCCTGGAGCACCAATGCTGTGGAGATCACCCAGAATATGGGTATTCAGGGGCTCCGCCGGATCGAGGAGTTTGTTAAGGTGGAGGACAGAGGGGCCTCCTATGATCCCATGCTGCAGGTTCTTTACGATGGACTGGATCAAAAGCTGTTTACGATTGAGCGGAGCCCTGAGCCTGTTCTGGAAATCCACGATATTGCTGCTTATAACCAGCAGGAGGGACTGGCTCTGAATCCCGATGAGATCGAGTACCTGGAAGGCGTCAGTAAGCGGATCGGCAGGAAGCTGACCGATAGCGAGGTTTTCGGATTCTCCCAGGTAAATTCGGAGCATTGCAGACATAAAATATTTAACGGGACCTTTATCATTGACGGCGAGGAGAAGGAATCCTCCCTGTTTCAGCTGATAAAAAAGACCACACAAACCAATCCCAACCATATTGTCTCGGCTTACAAGGACAACTGTTCTTTTGCGGCGGGACCGGCCATTGAACAGTTTGCCCCTGCTTCGCAGGACAAATCCGACTATTTCAGGGTCACAGATATTAACTCGGTGCTCTCCCTGAAAGCGGAGACCCATAACTTTCCCACTACTGTGGAACCCTTCAACGGGGCAGCCACCGGTACAGGCGGTGAGATCCGTGACCGGATCGCCGGGGGGAAAGCGGCCATCCCCCTGGCCGGAACCGCTGTCTACATGACCTCCTATCCGAGGCTTGAAAACGGACGCAGCCTGAAAGGAGTCATGGCCGAGAGGCCCTGGCTCTACCAGACCCCCGAGGAAATCCTGATCAAAGCCTCCAACGGGGCCAGTGATTTTGGAAACAAATTCGGACAACCCCTTATCTGCGGAAGCCTGCTGACTTTTGAACATGAAGAACTGGGTAAAAAGTTCGGTTTCGACAAGGTGATCATGCTGGCAGGAGGAATTGGCTTCGGGAAAAGCGAGGATGCACAGAAAGACACTCCGGAGAAGGGAGATCTGGTGGTGCTGATGGGTGGCGACAATTACCGCATCGGAATGGGCGGAGGGGCCGTATCCTCTGTGGATACCGGTGAGTTTGAGAATGCCATTGAGCTGAATGCGGTACAACGGGCCAATCCGGAAATGCAGAAAAGGGTTTACAATGCCATTCGTGCCCTGGCCGAATCGGGAAAGAATACCATCGTCAGCATTCATGACCATGGAGCCGGCGGACACCTCAACTGCCTGTCTGAACTGGTAGAGGAAACAGGTGGAAAGATCAACCTGGATAAACTGCCTTTGGGCGATCCCACGCTCTCCGCCAAGGAACTTATCGGGAACGAATCGCAGGAACGGATGGGGCTGGTCATCAAGGCCGGCGATGTGGATAAGCTGCTGCGCATTGCCAGTCGCGAGCGGGCCCCCGTTTATATCATCGGTGAGATCACCGACGATCACCGTTTTGTTTTTGAAAGCGAACAGACAGGTGAAAAACCCATGGACCTGGAGCTGGTCGATATGTTCGGGAAACCACCGCGCACCATTATGGACGACCGTACCCCGAACATCCGCTATAAGAGGATTCCTTATAAAACCAGCGAACTGGCCAGGGACCTGGAGGGCGTTTTGCAGATGGAGGCAGTGGCCTGCAAGGACTGGCTGACTAATAAAGTGGACCGTTCAGTGAGTGGTAAGGTTGCCCGCCAACAGTGTGCCGGAGAACTGCAGCTGCCCCTCAACAACCTGGGTGTCGTGGCACTGGACTACCAGGGATCCAAGGGATACGCCACCTCCATCGGACATGCCCCGGTGGCAGCCATGGTGGACGAAAAGGCCGGTAGTGTACTCTCCATTGCTGAGGCTCTGACCAACATTGTCTGGGCCCCCATGCCCGACCGGATCAGGAGCATCTCCCTGTCTGCAAACTGGATGTGGCCATGTAAAAATGAAGGCGAAGATGCCAGGCTCTATCATGCAGCCAGGGCAGCCAGTGACTTTGCCATAGCACTGGGAATCAATATCCCCACCGGAAAAGATTCTCTTTCCATGACCCAGAAATACGGGAAGCAGTTGGTCTATGCCCCCGGAACGGTTATTATCTCCGCTGCCGGCGAAGTAAGCGACATCCGGAAGATCGTTGAACCGGTCCTTCGGCCCGATCCGGAAAGCCGGCTTATTTATGTGGATCTGTCCAAAGATGATTTCAAACTGGGAGGAAGTTCCTTCGCTCAGTATAAAAACAGGCTGGGCAGGGCAACACCCACGGTGACCGACCCTGACTACTTTGTAAAGGTATTCAACCTGCTTCAGGACCTCATTGAGGAGGGCCGGATCCTGGCCGGACATGACGTGTCGGCCGGGGGACTGATTACCACACTCCTGGAGCTCTGTTACTCCAGTACCACCGGAGGTCTGGAAGTGGATATAACCGGGATTCCCGGAGAGACCACCCAGGTGCTGTTCAGTGAAAAGCCCGCCGTGGTGATCCAGTCAGGGAATCCGCACAGAATGACTGCCCTCTTTGAGAAAGAAGGGATAAATCATCATCTTATAGGACGGCCTCTGGAGGGTCGTTCTCTCGAATTGCGAACCAAGGAAGAAAACCTGAACCTGGATATTGATCACTATCGTGACCTCTGGTTCCGCACCTCCTACCTGCTCGACCGGAAACAGTCGGGCAAACAACTGGCTGAGGAACGATATAAAAACTATAAGACCAATAAGCTGGATTTTGATCTGGGCGATTTCAAAGGCAGCTTTCTTAGCCTGGGCATTGATCCCAAAAGACGCAGCGATAGTGGAGTGAAGGCCGCTATCATCCGGGAAAAGGGTGTCAATGGAGATCGCGAAATGGCGCACGCCTTATATCTGGCAGGTTTTGACGTGAAGGATGTCCATATGACCGACCTGATAGCAGGACGCGAAACACTGGAGGAGCTTCAGATGATCGTCTTTGTGGGCGGCTTCTCCAACTCCGATGTGCTGGGATCGGCCAGGGGCTGGGCAGGGGCATTCCGTTACAATGAAAAGGCCCGCCTGGCCCTGGAGAAATTCTATGCCAGGAAAGATACCCTGAGCCTGGGGGTATGCAATGGCTGTCAGTTAATGATCGAACTGGACCTGGTGGTCCCGGACCACGACCGGTCGCCCCGCATGGAACATAATGCCTCCGGAAAGTTCGAATCATCCTTCCTGGGTGTAGAGGTTCAGGAAAATAAATCGGTGATGCTGGATTCGCTGGAAGGAATGAAGCTGGGCATCTGGGTGGCTCATGGAGAAGGCAGGTTTGTACTTCCCAAACCTGAGAATGCCTATAACATCCCCTTAAAATACAGCCGTTCCAACTACCCTGCCAATCCCAATGGTTCCGATTTCGATGCAGCCGCCCTTTGTTCGGCCGATGGCCGGCACCTGGCCATGATGCCCCATCTGGAGCGTGCCTACCAGCCCTGGCAGTGCGGCTACTACCCCGGGGATCGCAGGAAGGACGAAGCTACTCCCTGGCTGGAGGCCTTTGTGAATGCCCGAATCTGGATCGAAGAACGGAACAGCCGGAATCTCTCCTCCACTAAAGAATGAAAGGCAGGATGGCCTTTCTTTCCGAGGGATAATCAGAAAAGGCAGCCCGGTACCATTTATGATGGGCCAGGGCCCTGGGAACCAGGTTAAAGAAGGTCCAGAGAGCAAATACCAGGGCCGCAGGGCTCCTGGTCATCACTGCAAAACCGGTCCACTGCAGAATCTCTCCCAGGAAATTGGGACAGGAAACCCAGCGGAACAATCCTCCCGCGGGTATGAAGTATCCTTGCTTCCCTCCCTTGCGAAGCCGCAGCAGGATCTGATCGGACCACCAGTTCAGGAAGGCCCCTCCCCCATACAGAATCGCCCCGCCAATAAAGCGTGCATCGGTGAGCCACTCCGGGCTGTACTCCCTGGCAAAAGCGGAGAAGTAGTAGCCGTTCAAAAAGCCGTTCACCAGGTTGAAACAAACTGCCATCAGGGCCACCACCAGGGGCATGAGCTTTCCGGAGGTTCTTGTCCGCCAGGGCCAGATCAGGGAACGGTTGACATAATGAGATACGTAGAGCGCAAAAAATATCCAGGTGAGTGGCTGCAGCTTTCCGGGGCCGGACAGGAAACACAGAACAAAAACAAGCAAAGAAGGAAACTCCATCAGGAACCAGGCCAGACGGTTGTGTATAACTGGCCCCCAGTCTTTTCGGCTGTGCCGACCGTATGGGGCCTTTACAAAGAGAAGAAGGATAAAAACGGCCAGCCCAAGAAAGGTCCAGCCCCATAAGACAGTGTAAAAGCTTTCGCGATCCATATCTGAAACAGAGGAAAGCGAAGATATGGGTTTTTTTCAGATAAGAAGCTACCTGCTATCCTCCCTGTCTTCCGTATAGAGGTATTTGATGGCCAGTTCGTCTGCATCCAGCGAAACGATCCGGATCTGGTAGGTCATCATCCCTCCCCAGTAGGCTACTGTAATATCCAGCAGGCTGTCAGAAACAGCCTCCCAGGTGCCGTCAAAATTATCGTAGGAGATGGGAGGAGTACCGCACCACCCGGCATTCTTCCGTTCAATAAAGGTGCCGTCTTCATTCAGGGTGAAGCCGTATTTATCCTTTTCAAAAGCGCCGCTGCGATGAAGAAGCAGGGTATCTCCCTGATATTCAACCTCCACCCAGGTCCCGACAATATACGAGTTTGCACCCAGCGCATCCAGTCCCGGGAGATCTTTCTCACAGGATACCAGAAGCACAACAATACACAAAAAAATCAATCTCTTCATACAAGCGGTTCTATCTTTTAAATGAAAGATGAGTGAATGTGCCGATGGGTTGCTTCAAAAATATACAAATCCTTACATTTGAAAAAATCCATCCTCTGTCATGAAAAACAGATTAGCGCACATGGTGTTCACACTTCCCCTGATCCTGATCCTCCTGTGTCTTGCTCCGGAGGGTAATTCGCAGGCGATTGTTGAAAAAATCTATTTGAAACCGGGACCCGAGGATATGGTACTCGATACCCTGCACGGAGATCCTGCACTGATCATCTCCTGCTGCGGAAGGCGTGAAGCCCATAAGCCTTTCGGCGAGATGGTACTCTATAACCTGAAGACCGGGCAGCAGCAGCTAATGGAGAGGCTGAACGAACCGGATGAAATCCTGTTCCGACCCCACGGTTTATACATGGACGGCGATCTTCTCTATGTGATCTCTCACGAAAAGGAACCGGACTACCACCCGGTACTGGTCTACCGGGTAAACGGAACACAGCTGAGATTTATGGAGCTCATTAATACCAGTCTACAGCACTCCCCCAATGCCCTGGTCACCGGTCCCGGTGGAGAGATCTACCTGGTGAACGATTCGGGGAAACGCGGAAGTCTCACAGAGAAAGTACTGAAACTCAGACGGGCCAGCGTGATAAAACTGAAAAAAAACAGCGATGCAGAGTGGGAAGCGGAAATGGTGGCCGACAAACTGGGCTACCCGGCCGGGATCAACCGCATCGGGGACCGGCTCTATGTGGGCGATGCTGTTCTTCATAAGATCCATGTGTATCAGATAAACCCCGACGGACTCCGTCCTGTGGGTGAGATCTCCGGCCTGAAAGGCAATGACAACATCAGGATTCACGGGAAACAGTTGCTCACCCCCGGACATGTAAAAGCCTTGAAGTTTGTCAGGCATGCCAAAAATCCTGAGAAGAAGTCACCTGTCGAAGTCTTCCTGGCAGATCCTTTAACGGGTGAGCACACCATCCTTTATTCCACCGATGGCTCCACCATCAGTGCCGGTTCCTCAGCCATCATCTTCGGGAATTACCTGTATATCTGCCAGGTATTCGATCCCTATCTTCTGAAAGTGGAGCTGGAACACTAATTTCACCGATAAACCAGCCACTTTTATCGAAAAAAGTTGAATGGCTTCACTCTTCTGCTCACTTTTGTCCTGAAATCAAAACCGAACAGCTATGAGACCGTTAAAAATAATGATTGCCATAAGTCTGCTGTTCCTGGCGACCCTGAGCGCTTGCCTGGTCAGCTCTCTCCACCCCTTCTTTAAAGAAGAAGACAAATATTTCAATGAAAGTATGCTGGGAAACTGGATAGACGGGGATTCATGCATCTGGACCATCCATCCCAACATGGTACCGAAAGAATTCCCGGGGCCGGATGAACCTGATGGCTCCTACCAGATAACCTACTACGAAGAGGAGGACCAGGTTTCGGTCCTGACAGCCACCCTGTTTCAGCTGAACCGTGTCGATTACGTGGATTTCGTTCCGGATCTCAATGAAGAACACTTCACCTCCGATATGACCTCCTATCACCATATTCCGGTTCATACGCTGGCCAGGGTGCAGTATAACAAAGACTCCATTTTGCTTTACTGGTATGGAGATGAATGGCTCAATGAACTCTTTGAGCAGAACCGGATCCGCATCAAGCACGAAACCGTGGAAAACCATGATTACGACAGACAGGTTCTGACTGCCTCCACCGATGAACTTCAGAAATTCATGAAGAAATATGCCAACGATAAGAAAACCAACGAGGAAATCGAACAAATCTTCGCCCAGGGATATACGGATGGCCAGGAGGCATACGGGGTCTTTCTAAAGCTGAAACCCTATTCAGGCCCCCTGCCTGAAGAAAGAGCCAGAGAGCTTGAACCCGTATACAACAATTGATCAATGACCTTTAAAAAGACAGTTGCTATTTCAATTTTTTCAGGGCAGCAGGGACCACCTTGTTTACAGTTAAGCGCTTTTCGCCCTTGATAAAGGCTGTCAACTCCTCCCTGGTTTTAAAGGTCCTGAGTTTTGTTATGGCCTCACGCACCTTATAATCAGAACTGTGGTCGGCCTTCCCGGCAGCAGGTTTAGCTTTGGGGGCGGCGGGTTTTGCAGCAGCTTTTGCTGTGGGAGCAGCAGGCCTGGCCGCAGGCGCCGGAGCAGGCGCAACAGCCCGTTTAGCCACAGGTGCAGCCACAGCTTTCGGTGCCGGTGCTTTTGATTTCTTTTTCTTGGAATCCTTTTTCTTGGAATCCTTTTTCTTGGAATCCTTTTTCTTGGAATCCTTTTTCTTGGAATCCTTTTTCTTAGCAACTTTCAGTTTTTCCAGGATACTCTTCTTCTTCTTGCTTTTTTTGTCTACATCCTTTTTTGTTTTCTTCTTGGCCATGATTTATTGATTTAAAATGCAATGGGAAACTGAAGCTAAGATAATTGTTTTTTGAAAACTTCAGAACTCCTTACTTGTCGCAATCTAAATTAGCGGAAATTTTGAAAACCATCCGTAAATCTGATCCTGGAAATGT
>JARGFM010000023.1 GCA_029210725.1 Bacteroidales bacterium
ATGAGGCGGATAACTGCACGGCTTCCCCGGTGGTAGCTTTTGTGAGTGATGTGAGTGATGGGAATACTTGTCCGGAGCTTATCACGCGGACCTATAGTGTGACCGATGATTGTGGTAACCAGATCCTGGTTACCCAGACCATCACCGTCGATGATGATACACCTCCGGATTTAACATGCCCATCCGATATAACTCAAGAATGTGGTGATAAGGATCCAGTTATTAAGATCCCGGTTGCAACGGATAATTGTGATGAAGATGTGAAAGTGACCTGGACCAGATCTGATGGATTGTCCTCTGCTGCACTTGATGACATAAATTCAACATTTGAAGTAGGTGAAACTACGATTACCTTCATTGCTAATGATGATTGTGGAAACAAATCTACATGTACAATACTGGTGACAGTTATCCCTTGTGATGCTTCGTATTGTACATATACGCAAGGATTTTATGGAAATGAGGGAGGTTTAACCTGCGATGGAATGACAGCTCAGGACTTAATGGAGAATGCTTTCGATATGTGGACAGATGATTTTGTAGAATTTGGAGATGCTGATAACGATAAAGTGTTCACCTTGACACTTGATGATATTTTGAATGGGAACATATTCAAAATGCTACCGGGTGAAGGACCTTCAGCTGCTTTAAAAGGCGATGCCACTTACAGCGATTCGAATACTTGGTTATATGTACCGATATCGAACAAAGGGACCATCAAGAATAATCTTCTTGCACAAACCATGACATTGTGGTTTAGCTTAGCGAATGATCCGGCTCTAGGTAATCTAGAGATTGATGACAGATATATCATTACTGCCGAAAGTGAAACCTGTGGGTCCGAAATTCCTGTGATAGGGACGGAATGGTATACGGAGATACCTCAGAGTATTTTTGAATACTTTGGTGAGGAGGAATTTACGGTGAATGAACTGCTCGAGCTGGCAAATCAGGCTCTTGGAGATGTGATCAGTAAGGATGACATTTCATTCGCGGATATTACGGAAGCGTTGGATGCAATTAATAATGCCTTTGATGAGTGCAGAATTCTTATGAGCTTTGAAGAGGCTGAGCCTCTTGATATTCCAAGGACAGGTTCTGATCTTGAGGAGGATTTAAGTTTTGTGACCCAGTTGCCATTGTACGGTACTCCGGTTATGGATATTGATTACAAGGTCTATCCAAATCCATTCAAACATAAGGTATTCTTTGACATAAAAGCCAATGAAAATACCTCACTGAAGCTTGTGATCATTACTTCAACGGGTCAGCTTGTGGAGGTGCTCTATGATGGAGAAGTCTTGGATGGGACCGAATATAAATTCGTGTTTGATAGTAAGTCTTACACGGATGCCATGTTCCTTTTCAGGATCATCACTGATCACAGTGATTCAACTGGTCAACTGATAAAAGCGAGATAGATTAATTGATTTAAGTTGAAACGGGGTGCTTTTTTCGGGCACCCCGTTTCTTGTTTATTTAAGGTTAACCTTAGTTAAACCAATACGACAGCTTCAGCACGATGCCGCGGTTCTTGGTGCGCAGACCGGTGGGGTAGGCATTCTCGGTATAGACGATATAAAGGTCCGAAACCGGGGCGAAACGCCACTGGAAGCGCATGTTCACATTCAAATTGTCAATCTGGTTGTTGTACTGTACAAAGGTGGTGAAGAAGAGCTTCTCGGTGAAGGTGATGTCCAGTTTGGGTCCTACCAGGACCAGGTCCATGCTGGTGTAGGGCTCAGGGAGCAGCACCCTGTTGAAGGAGGTAACCAGGGAGAGGCTTCCGTAGGGCTGGACCCGGTAATTCATCTCGGTCTCCAAACTGGCCCGTGTGCCGCCAAAAAAGCCCCCGTAGCGTCCCTCCACAGTAAAGGTAAAAAGCCTTCTCATGGTGGAGAGATAGGAGAGGGAGACTTCGGTCCATTTAAATTCAGTGCCTTCCGGAATCATTTCACCTCCCGTGTTGGTGGGGTCAAAGGGATCCAGCAGTTTCAGGTAAGCAGATTCCACTCCGGCCCTGATCATACTGCGGTCCGCCCAGGTCAGGGAGTAACTCAGGTCCACCTCCCGGTCGGTTAGAGAAAGATCAGGTTCAAAAAAGAGATCTGTTTCGAGCGAGGGGCCATGACTGGTTATCCTTTTCGAATTGGGGTAAAACTGATAGCCGATGGACGGGGTGGTCTGGTGAAAGCCGGTACGCCTTACAAATCCCATTTCGGCCAGGTAGTTCCCTCCCACGTAAGCCTGGTTAAGACCGGCTGTAAACTTCCGGGTAGAATATTTGATCAACCCGGCTGTGGCAAAACGACTACCCTCCTGGACCGGGTTGAAACTCTGGTGATAAAAGACCTTCCCGGTCCAGTTGTTATCGGTGCTGGCAAAGTTAAATTCGGTTCCTGCCACACGGTTAAACTGGTTTCCGCTGTATTCGGGATTATCGGGGGTGGCAATGACCTCTTTGTTGGTCATGAATACACCAATGTTGGAACGGCTCAGGATTTTGCGCTGCAATACCGCCACACTGAAATTATCGGCCGAGTTCAGTCCATCCACGGCAGTCTGCATATTCATCAGTCCGATCCTCCAGTTCTCTCCTGCATTCCCACTGAGGCGGGCCCCTGCAATCACCGGAGAATTCAGTCCGATTCTCCGGGAGAAAAAGGGTCTGACGGTCTGGGTCCCCAGGTTGGCAAAGAGATCGCTGTTTTCCAGGAAGAACTTTCTCTTTTCGGGGAAGTAGAGTTCGAAGCGGTCCAGGTTAGTAACCTGCCGGTCCACCTCCACCTGCGAATAGTCGGGGTTGATGGTTACATCCAGGTTCATGGAGGTGGATAAGATAACCTTGGCATCCAATCCCGCATTCCCGGTGAAACCGATGGGGTCGCCGGCTTCCTTTTCATGGGTTGCCTGTCCCAGCACATAAGGGATCACAGAAAATCTGACCCCTGATTTAGGAAGAGGAGTTTCCCAGACCAGCGTTCCGGTGAAGGCCAGAGTGGCCGATGCGAACTGCCTGGGCACCGGGGCCCAGGATGATTTCTCATTGGTCTTGAGGTCCAGACGGCTGAAGTTAATGCCCCATTCGGTATCTCCTTCCTTGTATCTGATGGTCCTGAATGGGATCTTAAATTCTGCCACCCAGGCATCCTCGTTATTCTGAACAGCCGAATACCATTTTCCGTCCCACTCATTGGCCACCACGCCACCATTGGCCTGCATGCCGTCCCACTGGCCTCCTACGGCATTCACTCCAAAGGCAAAACCATTGGTCTGGTCGTTATAGGTATCAATGGCTGCAAAAAAGTTATCGTTCTTATTGAAGCTCCAGTCCCTGCGATAAGATTCAGCGGGACGTTTCCCGGGGCTTGGATCATAATTGATGATGCCCATGTATATATAGCTGTCATCATAGGCGACCATCACCTCGGTCTGTGCTTTGGCGTACCCCGTATCCACGGGTTGGATCCGGAAAAAGGGGGTGGTTTTTTCAGCCTTTGCCCAAATGGCCTCATCCAGAATACCATCGATGGTCACCGGCTGATCTGTTTTCGAAGCATGAAGCCTGTAACCGGCCCGGTTCACAGGTGTATTTTGTCCGTAGGACACAATAGAGATGGCGATTAGCAATAGCAGCAGGGTGGGGATTCTTGTATTCATCTTTCTTATTTTGAGCTTGGCCTAAGGGTCTCAGGATTCCAAGCTGCAAAGATAATCAAGAAACTGATACATTAATTCCTGGTTGCTTTCAAAGTAGCCCTGTTCGGCAAGAATCTCCTTTTCCGTCTGAATATGGGGGCCCTCCACCAGTTCGTCCCGGCAGTTTTCCACCAGTTCCTTTATCGCTTCCGGATTCATTTCCAGATGGAACTGAAGGGCTATTACCTGTTGGCCGTAAATGAAGCCCTGGTGGGGATAGGCCTGGGAGCTGGCTATCCGGATGGCCCCCGGGGAATGTCGAAGGTGTCGCCATGCCAGTGAAAGACCTTGTGTGCGGCAGGCAGGGCCTCGAATATTTTATAGTTACCCAGGGAGGGAAGGAACTGCAGGTTGTGCCAGCCGATCTCCCGGTGTGGACCCGGGTAAACCTCCTCACCCAGGGCAGAGGCGATGATCTGGGCCCCCAGGCAGATCCCCAGAACTGGTTTGCCGGTCTGAATATAATCCCTCACCCACTCAATTTCATCGCCCATCCAGGAGTGGATATGGTAATCAAAAACGTCCATGGGGCCACCCATAATAATCAGCATATCCGCCCTTGAAGCTTCCGGTAATTCATGGCCCAGGTAGAACCTGGTATAATGGAGTAGGTGTCCCTTTTGCCCGATCCAGTCCGCTATCACACCCGGCCCTTCGTAGGGCACGTGCATAAAGCATTCTATGTTTTTTACGGAGACCATTAACACTTCTCTTTGGTAAAGCGGCAGAGCATTTCCCGCACTATTTCCACGCTGTCTATATAGAACTTTGCCTTGGTGGTTTTTGTTCCCACCTTGATGGTGTAGGCTTCCTTAGGCATCGCTTCGAATGTAAATTCATCGGTCCAGTCATCACCCACAGCCAGGATGAAATCGAAGGAACCATCCCCCAGTTTATGGGAGGCAGCCCTTCCTTTGTTAATCCCGGAGTATTTAATCTCCAGCACCTTGTCGCCATCCATGATCTCCAGGTTCAGATTGGAGGTCAGGGTACGCAGTTCATCCTTCAGCTCCCAGGCACGCTGCATACCCAGGTCCGGGTCCGAATTACGGTAATGCCACACCAGGGAGAAGTTTTTGTACTCGATAAATGAACGGGGAGTCTGGTCCACATAGTATTCCAGCAAAGGCTCCACAGATTCCCTCCAATCGTTATTGATCTGTTCCATCATATGCCATTCCCCACCGGGCTCCCGGAACCAGACACCATGTTCGGCCACAAAATGGATGTCCCATTTTTCATCGAACCACTTGCCCAGGGTCTCTTTATCCCGGCCACTGATGATTACAACGGTATTTTTGGGATCGCCGGAGAGCCGTTGCAGGATCTCATATAGCTGTTCATCGGGTCTGGCATCTTCCGGATTCTTTGTAAACCAGGCCAGGGTCCCGTCATAGTCGAGAAAGAGGATCCGTTTCCCGGTTTCCTTGTAACAATCATTAATATAATGCAGGCGGGTGGTGTTGATCTTTTTGGTCAGGGTAAACTCCTGGATCTCTTTGACGCCCTCCAGGCTTTTGATAAACTCACTGGCCCAGCGTCCCACCGTGTAGCGGTGCAGGCGCATCATCATGACTTTATTCCTCCGGATCTGCTCTTCTTCAGGCATCTCAATGGCTTCCCTGATGGCCTCAGCGATAGCATCCAGGTCATTGGGGTTGACCAGCAGGGCCTCGTGCAGCTCTTTGGAAGCACCGGCAAGCTCGCTCAAAATCAGTACCCCGGTGCCATCGTGACGCGAGGCGACAAACTCTTTGGAGACCAGGTTCATGCCGTCCCGGAGGGGAAGGATCAGAGCGATGTCAGAGAGAGAATACAGATCGATCCGTTCATCCATGGTGAAGGTCTGGTTCAGGTATCTCACCGGGGTCCAGGTAATGGTTCCGTAATTGCCATTGATTCGTCCCACCAGTTCGTCCACCTGGCTTTTCAGGTTGAAGAACGATTCGCTGGTTTCGCCCGACGGAATGGCCTGCACAATCATACTGATGCGTCCATTGTATTCGGGGTAGGTCTGCAGAAAGCGCTCAAAGGCCCGGATGCGCTGTGGAATGCCTTTGGTATAGTCCAGTTTATCGATAGAGATAATAAGCTTCTCTGTTTGTCCCGACTTCTTGAATAACTTCATATCCTTCTGGATCTTCGAGGGCCTGGGATGATCGCTATGGATCTCAAGAGCCTTGTTTCGGAAGCGTTCATAATTGATCCCCTTGGGAAAGACATCCACCTTCAGAGTGCGTTCTCCGATGGAAATCCTGTTAAAGACCGAATCCACCCCGGTAAGACGACGCACCGAACTCATAAAGTGCCTTACGTTATCGTAGGTCTGGAACCCGATCAGATCGGCACCCAGCATTCCTTCGATAATCTCCAGTCTCCAGGGAAGCAGCCGGAACAGCTCAAACGAGGGGAAGGGAATATGAATGAACAAACCAATGGAAACACCCGGTTTTTCTTCCCGTATCATCTGCGGAAGCATTAAAAGATGATAGTCATGTACCCAGAGAATATCTCCTTCATTAATGGTATCCAGGATTTTCTCCGCATACAAACGGTTGATTTTCATGTAGGCTTTCCAGGCGACCTCGCTGTAGCTTACATGCTCGGTGAAATAATGAAACAGGGGCCAGAGGGTGTTACGGGCAAAACCATGAAGGTGCAGGTTCCCGTCCCGGGGCCGGGGAAATATGGGTATACAATTAAATGGTTTCAGCGCGGCTTCCAGGGAGCGGACCTCGTTGGCCTTGAATTCATGGTTCTCAAATCCGGTCATGCCCACCCATTCGGGTTCGAAACCGCCATAGAAGTTCTTCAGTCCTGAGATAGTGGTCTCTTCCGCTCTTTCAATCTGGTACTTGCCTTCCTTCCAGTTGATATGTACGGGGAGCAGATTGGAGGCGAGGATGAGACGTTTCATAGCAGAAATTTTTAGCAATAATGATTTGAACGCTTCTATAAATTTAGATACCTTGATCCTCATTACAAAATATATAAATACACATTATGACATTTCAACCCAAGTTTGATGCAGTGATTTTTGACCTGGATGGCGTGATTACAAAGACAGCTCTTGTTCATGCGGCTTCCTGGAAACGTATGTTTGATGAATACATGAGGAGCCGGGAGGAACGTTTCGGAGAAGCCTTCAGGGAATTTACTCATGCAGGGGACTACCTTCCCTACGTGGATGGAAAGCCACGTTATAAGGGTGTCCAATCTTTCCTGGAGTCCAGGGGAATCGATATTCCTATCGGAGATCCATCCGATGAACCGGATATGGAGACAGTCTGCGGACTGGGGAACAAGAAGAACATCATGTTCAACAAGGTGCTGGAGGACGAGGGCGTGGAAGTGTATGAAAGTTCGGTGGAAATGCTGGAGGGACTGAAGGCAGCCGGAGTCCGGATCGGGGTGGCATCATCCAGTAAGAATTGCAAAGCAGTGCTGGAAACGGCCGGACTTCTTCACTATTTTGAAACCCGTGTGGATGGGGTGGTGTCGGCCGAAATCGGACTGCAAGGGAAACCGGAACCTGATATTTTCACCACTGCCTGCGATAACCTGGGAGTGGAGTATCACCGGTCCGTGGTTGTGGAGGATGCCGTGTCCGGGGTGATGGCCGGGCACAAAGGAAATTTCGGATTGACCCTGGGGCTGGCCCGGGAAGATAACATCAGGGAGCTGCTGGCAGGGGGTGCCGATATTGTGGTGGAGGACCTGGATGAAATCGGACTGGAAGGAATCAATAAATGGTTCGAACGGGGAATGGAGGAGGATGCCTGGCTCTTGAAGTATCACGATTATAGCCAGGAGAAGGAACGATCCCGGGAGGCCCTTCTGGCGGTAGGGAACGGCTATTTTGGCACCCGTGGTGCCCTGGAAGAGAGCAGCGCCAATCAGGTCAACTATCCCGGCACCTACATGACAGGCCTGTTTAACAGGCTGACATCAAAAGTAGGGGAGAGGGACATTGAAAATGAAGATTTTGTCAATGCAAGTAACTGGCTCCCGGTCACTTTTCGGATCGACGGAGGGCCCTGGCTTGAATTTAAACCGGAGCCTACTTTTAGTATAATCGAAATGCACAGGACCCTGGATATGCGTTCCGGCGGATTGCATAAGGAGATGGTGGTGGAAGACCAGGAGGGGAGGCTGACCCGAGTTCATTCATCGCGCTTTGCCGGTATGGCCGATCCTCACCGGGCCGGATTACGCTACACGCTTTGTCCGCTAAATTATGAGGGGACCATTGAAATACGCTCCGGTTTGCACGGCGATCATCGCAACTCCGGGGTCGAACGATACAACTCCCTGGAGCAGAAGCACCTGGAAGCGGTCAGCGAGGGATCTTCGGGCAGGATTGTCGAACTGCTTGTTAAGACCACTCAGTCGGATATTCTCATCGCCATGTGTGCCTCCTTTACCCTGAACAGGGAGGCTGAAGAAAAGATTCTTTCCGGAGCGGGCCGGATCGACAAGCATTTTTCACTGGATGTGAAGAAGGATCAGGAGGTGGTCCTCGATAAGATGTTGAGTATCTTTACTTCCAGGGATCCGGAAGTGGAAGATCCCCTGGAGGAAGCACGCGATACTCTGGAGGCCATGTCTGGCTACCAGGAAGAGATGAAGCTCTCAGAGGGGCGATGGAAGGAGCTCTGGAACCGGATGGATGTAGTTATAAGGGGGGACAGGGAAGCTCAGAAGCTGGTCAGGCTCCATCTTTTCCATATGATGGTTTCTGCTTCACCGCACCATGCCGGACTGGATTCGGGTATTCCGCCACGCGGACTTCACGGGGAGGCCTATCGCGGCCATATTTTCTGGGACGAATTATATATTCTGCCTCTCTTCAATCTTCATTTTCCGGAGGTGGTTAAATCGGTGCTGATGTACCGTTACAGGAGGCTGGATGCTGCCAGGGCCTATGCCAGGGAATATGGCTATGAAGGGGCTATGTTTCCATGGCAGAGCGGGAGCGATGGCCGGGAAGAGACCCAGATCATCCACCTGAACCCTCTTTCCGGGGAGTGGGGGGATGATTACAGTTCCTTGCAGAGGCACATATCTCTTGCCATTGCCTATAATATCTGGAACTATTACCAGGTGACAGGCGACCGGGAATTTATGGAGCAGTATGGAGCTGAAATCTTGCTGGATATCTGTAAATTCTGGGTAAGTAAATCGGAGCCGGGCCAGGACGGAAGGTTTCATATCCACCAGGTGATGGGACCCGATGAATTTCATGAGACCCTGCCCGGATCGGGTGTGGGCGGACTGACCGACAATGCCTACACGAATATCATGGTCAGCTGGATGATAGAGAAGGCTTTCAGAATGCTCGAAGAAATTGATCCCCTGCAGAAGGACCGGATACTGGATGAGCTTGCTATCACTGGGGAGAAGCTGGAACGTTGGGAAAAAATCATGCATGGAGTAGCCCTGCATATTTCAAATGATGGAGTGGTGGAACAGTTTAAGGGTTACTTCGGGCTGGAGGAGCTGGATTGGGAACACTACCGCCGGAAATACGGGGATATTCACCGGCTCGACCGGATCCTGAAATCAGAAGGGAAGTCGCCCGATGACTACAAGCTGGCCAAGCAGGCCGATTTTTTGATGAGTTTCTATAATCTGGGGACAGCCGGTGTGAAGGAAACCCTGGCAGGATTGGGCTATACAGTTCCGGAGCATTTTGCCAGGCGGAACTTCGAGTATTACATCGCCCGGACCTCTCACGGCTCCACACTCAGCCGCCTGGTGCATGCCCGCCTGGCCTGGGAGATGGGAATGGCCGACACGGGATGGGAACTCTTCATGGATGCCCTGAGAAGCGACCTGGTCGACATTCAGGGGGGAACAACCGGGGAAGGAGTTCATTGTGGAGTTATGGCCGGTACTGTATACGATGTTCTGGTCAGTTATGCCGGGCTGGACCTCCGGGGAGATACTCCCGTGCTTCATCCGAAATTGCCTGCACACTGGAAAGGCCTGGATTTTCACTTTACCTTCAGGGGGACGGCATTTTTAGTCTCCATTATTGGTCAACAGATCAAAATCTCCGGGAAAAACATGGGAAAGGAGCAGATAAAATTTCATATTTGTGGAGAAGAATGCACACTCTCTGAAGGAAATGCAGCTTCAGCAACCCTAAAATAAAATTCAGATTCAATGCTAGGAGATATTCTGTTAATCAATGATATGCATAAGGAGGCCGCCCAGGCTATTTGTGAGAAGGTCATGGCCGACAGGGAGACCAAGGAGGAGCGTTACCGTTATATTGTGGGGATATCGGGTGAATCAGGGTCCGGAAAATCTGAACTGGCCCATGCCCTGGGCACCTGCCTGAAGCATCACCATATCCGGGTCAAGGTGATCCATACCGACAATTATTACCGGATACAGCCTCTCTTAAGAGAAGAGTGGCGCCGGAACAAGGGTTTTGATAAGATAGGGATCAATGAGTATGACTGGGTTAAGATCAGGAAGACTATCAGGGACTTCAGAGAAGAGCAGGAGTGTATGATCCCTTGTATTGATCTGATTCCGGAACAGGTGGATAAACTGATTACGGATTTCAGCAAGATTGATTTGCTTATTGTGGACGGACTTTATGCCATCAAGGCGGAGACTGTTGATATCAGGGTCTTTATAGACCTGACCTACCACGAAACCAAGATCAACCAGATTATCCGGATGAAAGAGGCCATGAGCGACTTCCGCCTTAGTATCCTGGAAAAGGAGCATCAGGCTGTGAGCACCCTGAAGCCTCTGGCCGATCTGATCGTTGATAAATCTTATCAGGTGGTGACCATGGAGGATTACCTGAAAGAATAGGGATCGCCACGTAAAAGATTTTCCAGATAGTTTATTTCCAGGGGAGTCTGAACTGTACTTGAACAAGAATTAAGGCTTTTTAATAAGCGAGATATCACGGATCAACACCTTTTTTTTGAGGTACTGGCCTTTATCTGGAAGTCCCTGGATAGCTCTGGCCACATCCATTCCGGAGACAAGCTTTCCAAATGCGGCGAAGCCCTGCAGGTCCGGATTCCTTTCACCCCCGTAATCGAGAGCCGGCTGATCGCCGATACAGATAAAGAATTCCGTGGAGGCGCTTCCGGGTTCATTTCTGGCCATGGAGATCACTCCGTCTGTATGCAGGATCCCGGTTTCCCTGGTGGATTCATGGATAATTGGACGGATGGAATCCACCACTTCATCATAGAACAAACCACCCTGGATCACTTCGATCTTCACCTGGTTCCGGCTTTGGTTATCCATACGAACCACCCGGTAAAACATACTGTTTTTGTAGTCTCCGTTTTCTACATGTCGAAGGAAATTAGCCGCAGTTACGGGTGCTTTCTCCGGGTATATCTCCACGGTCATATCGCCCAGGTCGGTGCAGATAAGCAACATGGTGGCCGGCCGGTCACAGGAGACCGGCCGGACCAGCATGATGATTATAAGCAAACAGAGCTTGTCAGGCCAGTTTATGTTTCTGAACAAATTCATCAAGTACACCATTCAAATCGGGTTCTCCGATTTCCTGCAGATCGTAGTATACCCGGGTATTTGGTTTCTGAATATCGATCAAGCGATTCAGATCAATGGGAGTCCCTATGATCACTGAATCGCAGTCAGAGTTATTAATGGTTGTTTCCAGATCCTTTAACTGCTGTTCTCCATAACCCATGGCCGGGAGAAGGGTCCCGATCTCCGGATAGATCTCGAAGGTCTCGGTCAGTTTGCCCACCGTAAAAGGTCGTGGGTCCACCAGTCCGGCAGCCCCGTATTTCCTGGCGGCCACTACTCCTGCACCAATCTTCATTTCTCCGTGGGTGAGCGTGGGCCCGTCTTCCACTACCAGAACTCTTTTCCCTTTAATCACCGCGGGATTATCCACCCGGATTGGTGAGGCTCCGTCGATCACCGTGGCAGAAGGGTTTACTTTCTCGATGCTCTCCCGGACCGTCTGGATACCCTCCGGCGAGGCAGAGTCCATTTTATTGATCACCACGACATCCGAGGTCCGCAGTACCACCTCTCCCGGGTAGTAGCCTAATTCATGTCCGGGCCTGTGCGGATCCACCACACCAATGGTCAGATCCGGCTTGTAAAATGAGAAGTCATTGTTACCCCCGTCCCAGAGAATCACATCACATGCGGCAGGATCCTCTTCCGCAGCACGTACTATGGCTTCATAATCGACCCCGGCATAGATCACATTCCCCCTGACTACATGGGGTTCGTATTCTTCCATTTCTTCGATCGTACATTTATGCTTTTTCAGGTCAGCCACGCTGGCAAAGCGTTGAACTTTCTGTGCTTCCAGGTCCCCATAAGGCATGGGATGTCTGATGGCAACCACTTTCAGACCTTTTTGCATCAGCAGTTCGATGACCCTTCGGGAGGTCTGACTTTTTCCGCACCCGGTTCTGACCGCACAGACGGAGATCACCGGCTTCTTGCTCTTGATCATGGTATCCCTGGTCCCCAGAAGCATAAAATTTGCTCCGGCTGAATTTACAAGGGCGCTGATGGCCATTACCTTCTCATAAGGGAGGTCGCTGTATGAAAATACACAGGTTTTGACCTGCAGTTCCTCAATCAGTTGAGGTAGCTGGTCCTCCGAATATATGGGGATTCCTTTCGGGTAGAGCTTTCCAGCCAGCCCGGCCGGGTATTTTCTTCCATCAATATCGGGGATTTGAGCAGCTGTAAATGCCACTACCTTGTATTCCTCCTGGTCCCTGAAACAGGTGTTAAAATTATGGAAATCCCTTCCTGCAGCTCCAATAATAATAATATTCTTTCTAGTCATTTGTAGTGTTGTTAAATGTTCAATCTGTTAAATGTATAGGATTATTTTGCTGGGTATACCGAATATGCTATATAATAGAAATTTGATGATCATAAATAGAACAACTTGCTTACAAATGTGTAATATTATATATTGGAATTTTTCGAATATTTTTTTCGAAATTCGAAAAAAGTTTAATGACAGATGAATTTTCTGGCCCATACCTACCTCTCCGGATGCAATGAGGAGATCATTGTAGGCAATTTTATGGGCGATTATGTGAAGGGTAAAAGCTACCTGGATTACCCCGAACAGGTCATGAAGGGGATCCTGATCCACCGGGATATAGACTCCTTCACCGATATGCACCAGATCACCAGGATCAGCAAACAAAGAGTTGCTTCCAGGTATCATAAGTATGCCGGCATTATCACGGATATTTTTTACGATCATTTCCTGGCCTCTCTCTGGGATAACTATTCCAATTTAGCCCTTCGCGATTTTGTGAACCGGACCTATGACCTTCTGAAAAGAAATTACAAAGTACTTCCCGATGCCATCAAAAGATGGTTCCCCACTTTCCTGGAGAATAACTGGATGATGGCATATACCACGGTGGATGGCATTGAGCTGGTTCTGGAGCGGATGTCGGCCAATACTTCCCTTCCGGACCATTCGGCTTTCGCAGTGGAGGTACTAAGGGACCAGTACTCTCTGTTTATGGATGATTTCCTGCAATTCTTTCCGCTGATTATTGAGTTCCTGGAGGAGAAGTATAAAATTGAGATCACCTCCGGCAGGGAAGATTATCCGAACAGCTAAGCGTACTGCTTATTATCCGTGGAGAGCCTGTGACCGGGAAGTTTATCTACCTTCAGGAGCTTTTTATATTCTTTTTCATAGAAAAACTCCTTCTCTCCGAAAGCCGGAACAAGGTCGTCCAGCCATTGTACTTCCGGATCGAAAGCGGCAAAGAAAGGCTGTCCCACCCATTTGGGATTGCGGCCCTGTAAAAAATCCAGCACGAATACTTTCTCCCCCCGGATTTCACTGATGCCTGCGATCCGCACTTTACCCGGACCGGCCGACATACTCGGCCCCCTGACGGTGCGGCCGATGCCGCTTATGTGCTGATAGGCCCCGTTAAAAATCTGGTGTGCACGTTCCAGGCTGAGCCCGAAATAGGCCTGTGCCCCGGTATCTCTTGCTACGAACATGTAGTAAGGAATAATTCCCAGGTTAAGCTGCAGCTTCCACATCCTGGTCCAGATGGCCGGATCGTCATTGATATGTTTCAGTACGGGAGACTGACTACGGATGATAGTTCCCGTTTCCCTGATCCGTGCTACAGCCTCCCTGACTGCATCTGTTTCCAGTTCCCGCGGATGATTTATATGGGCCATCAGCGCCACATGGATCCCTTTCTCGTTTACTTTCCGAAGGAGATCCAGCAGCTGGCCGGAATCCGGGTCAGTCAGGTACCGGTAAGGCCAGAAAGAGAGCGATTTTGTGCCAATACGGATGGTATTCAACTGTGGCAGATCCGCAGTCAAAAAGGCATCGATATATCTTTCCAGCACCTCCGTTTTCATGACCATGGGATCCCCCCCGGTGATCAGGATATCGGTGATCGAAGGATTTTCTTTCAGGTAGGCAACCACCAGGCTGGCCTGCTTCATGGCGAACTTAAGCTCATTCAGACCAGTGAACTGCGGCCACCTGAAACAGAAGGTGCAGTAAGCATGGCAGGTCTGTCCCTGGGTGGGAAAGAAGAGCATTGTTTCGCGGTATTTATGCTGAATTCCGGTCAAAACCCTGCCCTTGAGGGTGGGAACATTGTGTTCCAGCTGTCCGGCCGGATGGGGATTGAGGTCAAGCCTCATTTCATGGACATATTCGGCCAGATCGGCTTTACTGCTATTGCTTTCCACCATTTCAGTGAGAGCCCGGTACTGAGAAGGCCTGAGCATCTCTTTTTGTGGGAAATTCAATATATAGATGGGATCCTCCAGATAGTTATTCCAGTCGATCAGCTCCTTTACAACATAGTTGTTGGTCTTAAATGGGAGCACCTCGGAAACCACTCTGATGGATTGGACCTGCTCCTTGCTCAGCTTTCCGAAATGGGGTATTTTTTTTAGATTATGTCTCGCGTATACCTGATATTTCATGTTAGCTTATTCTGGGATTTGCCGGGGAAATATTCCCGTAAAACTACAAGTTACAAAAATTTGAGGAGAATTAAAAGTGAGCCCCGGGCGAAAGGCAGGTCATCATCCTGACAGCTTGCAGTTTACCTCAATAATTCGAGCCTGCTGGCATCCAGCCGGAGAAAGATAAACAGGAACATGGTAAAGGTCCACAGCGAGGATCCTCCGTAACTGAAAAAAGGTAAAGGGATCCCGATCACCGGAAGCAGGCCTATGGTCATCCCGATGTTGACTATGAAGTGCAGCATCAACACAGAGATAAAGCCATATCCGAATATTCTGCTGAATGAGGAGCGCTGTCGCTCTGCCAGGAAAATCATCCGTAAAAGGAACCCCACATAGAGCAGGATCACAAAGGAAGTACCCAGAAATCCCCACTCTTCTCCGACCGTACAGAAAATAAAATCGGTGCTCTGCTCAGGAACAAAATGGAGCTTGGTCTGTGTGCCATTCAGGTAACCTTTGCCGGAAAAGCCCCCCGATCCGATCGCAATTTTAGATTGGTTTACATTATATCCCACCCCCTGCGGGTCATCTTCTATTCCAATGGTCACATGGATCCTATGCTGCTGGTGCGGCTTCAGGACCTTGTTCATGGCAAAGTCCACCGATATAATAAAGAAGATGGAAATAAGAAATCCGGACAGGATTTTTATCTGGACGTATTCCCGCAGACGGAATCCCCTGACGATGATGATCAGCGTCACCGGAATCATGGCAGCCAGGCCTGTTTGAAACAGGGAGAATTCTGCTTTCAGGAGATAATTAATTCCATACAGGATCGCGAAAACCAGGGCAATGATCAGGCCCGGGACCGCTCCCTTCCTGAACGAACGGACAACCACCATGTAAATAATAAGGCTGAGGATTACCAGGATGAGAAGAATCCAGGATTTCTCAAGCAGAAGGGTGGCGAGAAACAGCAATCCCAGGGCAGCCAGCATCATCATACTGTTGGCCGAAAAGCCCTCCCTGAAAAGGACCAGGAGGAAGGCAGAGAAGATCAGTACAGAACCGAGATCGGGCTGAAGCAAAATAAGCAGAGGAGGAGCCGCAATAATGCCAAAGGCCACTGCCAGGTTCCGGAACTTTTTTATATTGTAATTGTGAGAACTAAGCAGGCTGGCAAGTGCCAGTGCGGTTACGGGTTTGGCAAATTCAGCCGGCTGAATTTGGAATCCCCCGATAACAAACCAGCTTTTGGCCCCGTTGATCTCCGTTCCAAACACGAGGACCCCAAGCAGAATTCCCAGCAACAACAGGTAAAGAAGATAGGAGAAGTAGATATAGAACTTTGCATCCAGTACCAGCAGCAGCAAGGCCAGAAGAAGGGAGGCACCGATCCAGATCAATTGTTTGCCAAATCGCTGAGAAAAGTCGAAAACCCCGCCATCGGCCTCCATGATATTTGCCGAATAGATATTCATCCAGCCGAAACCGATCATAATCAGCCAGAGCAGGAGAGAGAGCCAGTCCAGGTTTGCAAATACCCTATTCCTCTGTACCATCATCTCTTTGATTTATTGATACGGTATCGCTCACCGCAGTATCTGTGTTTCTGGAAGGGGCCACCGGTTGAACGAGCTGCATGACCCAGTTTTCGTACCAGGTTCTTTTCACTTCCCGGGTCAGGTATTTTTCAATCATCAGACTGGCTATAGGAGCGGCATAGGTAGTCCCAAAGCCCTGGTTTTCCACGTAGACGGCGATGGCAATCCTGGGGTTTTCCTTGGGCGCAAAGGCAATAAAAATGGAGTGGTCGTTGCCATGAGGATTCTCCGCAGTACCGGTTTTTCCACAAAGGGTAATTCCCTCTATTCTGGCGTTTCTGGCCGTGGATCCTTTATCACCGTTTACTACCAGATCCATACCATCTACAATGGGGCCGTAGTTCGAAGAGTCTATGGTGGTATAGTGTTTCTCCAGCAGGGCCTCATCTATATGCTCTTCTCCTTCTATTTTACGCACCAGATGTGGGGTGATGTAGTATCCGCGGTTGGCGATGGTGGCTGTCATATTTGCCATCTGGATGGGGGTCACCAGCAGCTCGCCCTGTCCGATTGCGAGGGAACGAACGGTGAGATAGTTCCAGTGGTTCTCCCCGTATATCTGATTGAAATAGCCCGAATTCGGCACATTACCGTCAAGTTCATTGGTCAATTCAATACCCAGGGGCGCCGAGAACCCCATGGAAAGCAGGTGCCTGCGCCAGTTTTCATAGGCTTCCGCCGTACTGGAAAACTTAACATCCTGCAGAATGCTTTTCAGCACATTGATAAAGTAGGTGTTGCAGGAATTCTGAATGGCTTCTATCAGGTTCAGAGGTGTCTCATGTAGGTGACATCCGGTATGAATATTTCCCACATAAAAGCCATAATAGCAGTGGTGTTCGGTGCGGGTAGAGATTACTTTCTCCTGCAGACCGATAAGCCCCATCAGAGTCTTAAAGGTGGACCCCGGCGGATACTGCGCCATCAGGGCCCTGTTAAACAGGGGGTTCAGTGTGTCTTCTGCCAGTTTTCCGAATTCAACTCCCAGGCTTCTGCCCACCAGTAAATCGGGAGAATAAGTGGGAGCACTCACCAGGGCAAGTACCTCCCCGGTGGAGGGTTCCAGGGCTACCACACTTCCCACATAAGGAGACATCAGCTTTTCCCCGTACTCCTGGAGCTCCATGTCGAGCGTGGAAGTCAGGTTTTGTCCCACTTCAACAGTCACATCCAGCCGGCCGGCCTGGTACGACTCAATGGTCTGGTTATGTACATCCTTCAGGAACACATTCTTGCCTTTATTTCCCCTCAGGTACTCTTCATAGGCTTTCTCAATACCGGAGACACCCATATAGTCACCCAGCTGGTAATAGGGGTCTTTATCCAGGATGTCCTGGCCCACCTCCCCCACATAGCCCAGTGCATGGGAGGCAATGGGACTGGCGTACTCGCGGAGGGTACGTGTCTGAACATAGAAACCGGGAAACTGAAACATCTTCTCCTGCAACAGGGCGGCATTTTCGTAACTAAGCTGTTTCATGAAGACTGAGGGGACCCGGCTGGAGTATGCCCTGGCCGATTCCAGCCTTTCCCTGACACTTTCACGGCTTATCTGCAGTATCCGGCACAACAGGGTGGTATCGAAGGGCTCCATCAGCCGGGGGGTAACCATGATATCGTAGGCAGCCTTATTATAGACCATGATTTCACCGTTCCGGTCATATATCAAACCTCTGGCCGGGTAAATGACCCTGACGCTCTGGGCATTGCTCAGGGCATACTGTTCATAGGATTTATCGATTATCTGTATATGGAAAAGACGGATCATAAACAGCAAACCAACAAGGATGATTGCTGCAGCAAAAACATACCTTCTGTCTGTATACTGGTTCATCTATTTTCGGAATACAAAATACTGACTGAGTACAATGGTTGAGGCGGAGAGAAGCGAACTCAGTATCACGCGCAGCAAGGTACTGAAAAAAGCCTGTATCTGGAACACTTCCAGGTAGAAGAGCGACAGATGATGAATCACCACAATGATCAGGGTATATTTCAGGAACCAGTTAAAGCCATTGTAATATATCCTTGGGAAGGTATCGGGTTCATAACCATCTCTCGGAGCCAGAAGGCCAAGCAGGTAAGGCCGGACAAATGCAGCCAGGACGGTGGCGGCAGTATGCATCCCGGCAGTGCCCGAGAACAGATCCATGGCCAGCCCAAGAGCAAAACCGGAAAGAAGCTGGATCCCTCTGGGTGTCTCGAAAGGCAATAAGAGGATGAAGAGAAGATAGATATATGGTATCATATATCCATGGATCATTACGTTGTCCATGACCAGGACCTGGAACAGGATCACCACAACAAAGCGGAAGATATTTCTGGCAATGATATACATTATCTGTTTTGATTTTCCAGGTTCAACTGCTCTTCCTGCCGGTAGTTACGGATCACATTCACATGATACAGGCGCTGAAAATCAGTAGACAGCTTCACTCTGATATCATAGAAGTTCCCTTTTTCCAGTGAAAAGGATTCAATAGAGCCCACTATAATTCCTTCCGGGAAGATGGAAGAAAAGCCGCTGCTTACGATGGTATCCCCCTCTGTCAGCCGGGCATGAAAGGGTATCTCGGTGAGCAGGGCGAACTGTGGAGAAGCACCATCCCACTGCAGAATTCCTGCATGGTTGCTGGATATGATCTTTGCACTTAATCTGAAGTCCAGGTTGATGACCGGGATGACCGTGGCATAATTTGCAGAGCTCTCGAGGATGATGCCTACCAGGCCCTGATCTGAAATCACCCCCATATCCCGGAATACACCCTGATTCTTTCCCTTGTTAATGGTCAGGTAGTTTAGCTGTTTGTATACGCTGTTGTGTACGATTCTGGCATGAACAAAAGAATAGCGGTATTCCCCCTTTACTTCGCTTACAACAGTAGCACTGTCCAGACTGGAGGAAATCAGATCAAGCCTGTTTCTTAAATCCTTATTCTCAAGCGCAAGTTGTTCGTTAGCCTCCTTCAGAGAGAAATACTCCCTGGCGCCATCCACTTTGTTATAGATGTAACCTGTCACCTGACGGTTCAGCCCCATGAGCCTGGATCTCTGATAACTGCTGTCCTGGATCATAAAGGCAATGGCGATTGCCTCCAGCAGCAGAAACAGGAGCAGGTTGGAATAGTTCTGAAAAAACCTTAGCAGTGTCCTCACTTCAAAATACGCAATCAATCGATGAATCCCCGCGGTAAGCAGCAGGGTGAATCAAATCCCAATTTTATCTCATCAGGAAGGGGTACTTGTCGACATTTCTGAGGGCGATCCCGGTTCCCCTTGCAACAGCCTGCAGTGGGTCTTCTGCCACATGGAAGGGGATGGATATCTTTTCTGCCAGTCTTTTGTCCAGACCCCTGAGCAATGCTCCGCCTCCTGCCAGATAGATACCTTTGGTAACGATGTCTGCATAGAGCTCCGGCGGAGTCTGTTCCAGGACGGACAGGATGGCAGTTTCGATTTTTGAGATAGATTTATCCAGGCAGTGCCCGATCTCCTGGTAAGAGATCGGAATCTCGATGGGCAGGGCGGTCATCAGGTTTGGCCCCCTGACATAAAAATCCTGTGGAGCATCATCCAGTTCAGGAAGGGCCGATCCCACATTAATTTTTATTTCTTCGGCAGTCCGTTCCCCGATCTTGATGTTATGCTGGTGTCTCATGTAAGTCTGGATATCGCTGGTAAATCCGTCTCCGGCCACCCGGATGGACTGGTTACAAACAATGCCCCCCAGTGCAATCACAGCAATCTCAGTGGTCCCTCCGCCGATATCCACGACCATACATCCTTCTGGAGCTTCCACGTCCAATCCGATACCAATGGCTGCCGCCATGGGCTCAAAGATCATGTAGACATCTCGCCCGCCGGCATGTTCAGCTGAATCGCGTACAGCACGGCGTTCCACCTCCGTACTTCCTGACGGAATGCAGACTACCATCTTCAGGGAAGGTGTAAATAGTCTGCGTTTGGTATTTATCATTTTTATCATCCCCCTGATCATCAACTCCGCAGCCTGGAAATCGGCAATGACACCATCCCGCAGGGGGCGTATGGTTTTGATATCATCATGGGTTTTTCCATGCATCTGCCTCGCTTTTTCACCGATGGCGATCAGTTTCCCGGTGTGTTGCTCAATGGCAACAATGGAGGGCTCATTCACAACAACTTTATCATTGTGAATAATTATCGTATTGGCAGTTCCCAGGTCTATGGCGAGTTCCTGCTGGAATGAAAACAATCCCATATATTTTCTCTATTAGTGGTTTAATGTTTAAAATGTCTGCTTCCGGTGAAAACCATGGCCATGCCATGAGCATCGCAATAGTCAATGGAATCCTGGTCACGCACGGAACCTCCTGGCTGGACCACGGCCTTAACTCCCGCTGCATCTGCAATTTCCACGCTATCAGCAAAAGGGAAGAAGGCATCGGAGGCCATCACAGCTCCCTCCAGGTCAAATTTAAAGTGCCGGGCTTTTTCAATACTCTGTTTCAGCGCATCCACCCGGGAAGTCTGTCCGACTCCCGAGGCCAGGAGCTGCTGGTTCCGGACCAGCACAATGGCATTTGATTTGGTATGTTTTACTATTTTATTTGCAAATATCAGGTCGGCCAGCTGTTCCAGACTTGCGGCAGTTTTCGTAACCTGCTTCATCTGGATCTCCTGCTCGGTTGAGAGATCGCGGTCCTGCACCAGTACTCCGTTAAGAACGGTACGTAAGGTTACATCCGCTGTTTTGCTGCTCTTCTGGATCAGAATAATCCTGTTTTTTTTCTGCTGAAGCACTTTCAGGGCTTCCGGCTTATAAGATGGCGCGATGGAGACCTCGAAAAAGATTTTGTTCATCTCTTCGGCAGTCTCCAGGTCAATTTCCCTGTTGGTAATCAATACTCCACCGAAGGCCGAGACGGGATCGCCCGCCAGGGCCTCCGTCCATGCATCGACCAGCTTATCCCTGCTGGCAAGTCCGCAGGCATTGTTATGCTTCATAATGGCGAAGCTGCACTGGTCAAATTCGCCGATCAATCCAACTGCCGCATCGATATCCAGCAGGTTGTTGTAAGAGATCTCTTTCCCGTGAAGCTGTTCGAACATCTTATCCAAATCTCCGAAGAAGAGACCCTTTTGGTGAGGATTTTCCCCGTAACGCAGCTTCCTGGAGGAAGGTTCACTTATTTTCAGAGCCCTCATTTCTCCTCCGTCGAAAAACTTAAAAATTTCCGAATCGTAATGGGATGAAACATGGAATGCCTGGCTTGCAAATGCTTTTCTGTCTTCCAGGCTGGTGATCCCCTGTTCCGCCTCCAGAAGGGTATAGAGCGGTTCGTACTCTTCCCGGGATGCCACCACCATCACATCCTGGTAATTTTTTGCAGCAGCCCTGATCAGCGAGATTCCCCCGATATCAATTTTTTCAATAATTTCTGGTTCCGGCGCACCAGAACGAAGCGTATCTTCAAAAGGATAGAGGTCCACGATAACCAGGTCAATTTCAGGAATCTGGTACTCCTCCAGTTGCTTCAGGTCACTTTCCAGGTTTCTACGGGCCAGGATCCCCCCGAAAACATTGGGATGAAGGGTTTTAACACGACCACCCAGGATAGATGGATAGGAGGTAAGCTCTTCCACTTTTATCACCGGAATACCAAACCCGGCTATAAATTTCTCAGTCCCCCCTGTGGAATAGATAGTTACTGAGAGATCGTGGAGTTTTTTAACGATACGATCCAGACCCTCTTTGGAGTACACTGAAATTAGCGCACTGCGGATTGGTTTATTGGTGCTCATTGGTTTTTATGGATAGTTCTTCCTACTTTTAACTTTCTTTGCAAAAGAAACAGTTTCCAATGACATAATGAAGTCAAAACGCAACAATTTATAAATGGTTATCATAAGGTTAGTGTGGGAGAGTTTAATCATGGCCATTCAGTCGGTTGTGGTAAACCGTTTAAGGGCCATGTTGTCCCTGCTTGGAATCACGATCGGCATATTTGCCATTATTGCTGTATTCACTATTGTGGACTCCCTGGAATCCAATATCAGGGAGAGTGTCAACAGCCTGGGGAGTGACCTGATCTATGTTGAGAAATGGCCCTGGGCACCTGATGAGAACGGGGAGTTTGCCTGGTGGAAATATATGAACAGGCCCCTGGCCACCCTGGATGAATTTGAATACATCAAGGAGCATGCAAAAGGGGCAAAAAATACATGTTTTGTGTCTTATGTGGGACGCAGGATCGAGTATGGCAATAACAATATCGAAGGAGCCGGTATTATTGGTGTCACCGAGCAGTTCAAAGATATCAGGTCCTTTGAACTGGAAGACGGGAGATATTTCTCTCCCATGGAACTCCGGGCCGGAAGGAATATTGCAGTAATCGGGTATACCATTGCGAAGGATCTGTTCGAGGGAGCGAACCCTTTGGGAAAGTATATCGAAGTTTTTGGACGTAAGGTCCTGGTGATTGGAGTGGTGGAAAAGGAGGGGAGGGGTACTTTCAGTGGACAAATTCTGGATGATGTGGCCATCATGCCACTGGGGTTTTATATGAACTTTGTGGATGTCCGGAGAGACTATGCCAGTCCACAAATCTGGGTGCAGGCCAAACCCCGGGTAGGCGTGGAGGAGCTTACCTACGAAATAACCCAGTTGCTTCGCTCATACAGGAGGCTTCAGCCCTTTGAAGAGGATAATTTTGCCCTAAATCAGACCAGCATCATTAACAACCAGCTGGATCAGTTATTTGCAGTACTGAAGATTGCCGGTTTTTTCATTGGGATATTTTCCATTATTGTTGGAGGATTCGGGATCGCTAACATCATGTTTGTTTCAGTCAAGGAACGGACTCATATTATCGGAATCCAGAAGGCTCTGGGAGCAAAGAAGTATTTCATACTGTTGCAGTTCCTTTTTGAATCGGTGATGTTGTCGGTGGCCGGAGGGATTATCGGACTGCTGATTGTATTTATAGGAGCCTCCCTGATTAGCATGTCGGGTGATTTTGCAGTTACCCTGACCCTGGATAATATCATCCTGGGGGTAGGTATTTCCAGCCTGATTGGCCTGATAAGCGGTATTTTCCCTGCATGGCAGGGTGCCAGAATGGATCCGGTAGTGGCAATAAACAGCTCTTTCTGATTGCGGTTCAGATAAATATACCATAGAGGAGCCTCCCCATCAGGAAATAGATAAAGAGCCCCATGATATCATTCATCGTGGTGATAAAGGGCCCGGTGGCCAGGGCGGGATCTATTTTCATACGGTGCAGTATCAGGGGAATCATGGTCCCGAACAGGGCGGCAAAAATAATCACTACAAACAGGGAGGAGCTCACCGTAAAGGTGAGGGCCAGGTTCTGACTGAAAAAGTAGTTGTAGAGAAAAAGGATTCCCGAAAGGATCAGTCCATTCATCAGCGACACAATCAGTTCTTTCCCCAGTTTTCTGACAGTGCTCTCCAGGCCGAGACTGTTGCTGGCGATGCCCTGCACAATGATGGCCGATGACTGGATTCCCACATTTCCTGCCATGGCAGCGATAAGCGGGATAAAAAAGGCCATTTCCGGATTGATCTGGATATCATTTTCGAAACGTCCGATCACTGCAGCCACTATAATTCCACCCAGGAGCCCGATAATCAGCCAGGGCAGCCTGGCCCGGGACATCCGTGCAGGCGAGTCGGTGGTTTCCACATCCGTGGTAATACCAGATGCCAGCTGGTAATCCTTTTCGGCTTCATCCCGGATCACATCCACCACATCGTCGATGGTTATCCGGCCCATCAGGCGGCCAATGGAATCGGTTACTGGCAGTACAATCAGGTCGTATTTTTCCATGATCTGGGCAACCTCCTCCGAGTCGGTATCTGTCTGAACACTTCGCACCTCTGCATCGTAAATATCCTTCACCTTGGTGGAGGCACTGGCCAGAAGAAGCGCTTTAAGCGAGAGTATTCCCAGCAGAACATTTTCATCGCTGACCACATAGATGTAGTAGATTTCATCGAGATCCTCGGCCTGTTTGCGCATTTCCCTGATACAGGTGGCCACCCCCCAGTTTTCATTTACGCGAATCAGCTCCTTGGCCATCAGTCCCCCTGCTGTATCTTCATGGTAACTGAGCAGATCCACAATGTCACCGGCCTGTTCCACATCGTCGATATGGAGCAGAACCTCTTGCTTTTTCTCCTCTTCCAGGTCACCAATCACATCGGCTGCATCGTCCGATTCCATATGATCGATAAACTGGCTGGCAATCACGTGAGAGGGAAGGGCTTTCAGGACGGATTCGCGCTCGTCCTCCTCCAGTTCCACCAGCACATCGGAGGCTTTCTCCGGATCCAGAAGCAGGAAGAGATAGGTAGCCTCCTCCAGGGAAAGGTTTTCGTACATCTCTGCGATATCGGCAGGGTGGAGCTGATCCAGCATCTCCAGTATAGCGCTTTCGTCCTTCCTTTCGAAGACGGACTTCAGGTTATTGATGTACTCGCGGGTCAGTTTATTACTCATTGCTCTGCCGTTTGCTGTGAATCAATCCAGTTCGTAAGCTCAATAAATTCCGAAACTCCAAGTTGTTCCGGTCGTTTGGTCAGAAGCTCAAAATCGCCTTCCAAATTTAACAAAATAGATTTGATTGAGTTTCTGATCATTTTCCGCCGTTGATTAAAGGTGGTTTTGACCACCTTGAAAAACAGCTGTTCACTGCAGGGCAGTATCCTGGTTTGGTTTCTGGATAGCTTAATGACCCCCGAGTTGACTTTGGGAGCAGGAAAGAACGATCCGGATTTTACAGTAAACAGGTAGGAGATCTCATAATAAGCCTGTAACAGGACACTCAGTATCCCGTATTCCCTGGAGCCAGGTGGAGAGGCGATACGCATGGCCACCTCCTTCTGTATCATACAGACCACCGAAGGAATTTGTTGCCGGTATTGAAGCACCCTGAAAAAGATCTGACTGGAGATGTTGTAAGGAAAGTTTCCAATCAGATGGAAGGGACCGGTCATATGATCTTCCATATTCATTTTCAGAAAATCCTCTTCAATTATCTGAGCAGCCAGTCCGGGCCAATGTTGCTTGAGGTATACCACCGACTCACCATCGATCTCGACAGGCAGCAGGCGGATATTTTTCTCCAAAAGCAAGCTGGTTAGGATTCCGGTGCCCGGACCAATCTCTACCACGGTGTCGCCCGGCCGGGTATGCAAGGCTTCAACAATTCTGGCTGCAATGGAGGGATCGGTCAAAAAATGCTGACCCAGATGTTTTTTAGGGCGTACCATCGTTATTCAAAGTTAAAATGATTTAGGTATTTTTGCCTATTAATCTCAAAAGGACATGATCAGACTTAAAAACCCCTATGCCGAATTTCCGGGGTACAGCTGTTTCGGATGCAGCCCTACCAATCCATCCGGTCTTCATATGGAGTTTTATAAGGAGGGGGAGGAACTTTTGTGCAGGTGGGATCCAAGTGAACATTATCAAGGATTTCACAATATTCTTCATGGAGGGATACAGGCCACCATGATGGATGAAATCGCCAGCTGGGTGGTTTTTATTATGCTCGATACGGCCGGAGTAACCTACCAGCTGAATTCACGGTTCCGCCAGCCGGTCCTGATCTCTAAAGGTGTTGTCACCCTTCGGGCAAGCCTGCTTAGCCAGCAGAAGCGGCTTGCTGAAATTGAGGCGCGCCTCTATGATGGAGAGGGAGTGCTCTGTGCGGAGAGCCAGGCCAGTTATTTTGTATTTCCGCGTGAAAAAGCAGTTAGTGAAATGCATTTCCCGGGCAGAGACGCCTTTTTGAATCAGGATTAAATGAAATACGATTTTGATACCATCATCGACCGGACAGGCACAAACAGTGTCAAATATGATCTGAGGGAGAAACTATTTGGCAGCAAGGATGTGCTTCCCTTTTGGGTGGCCGACATGGACTTCGCTGTTGCTGATTTTATTCTCGATGCCATCAGGGAACGGCTCGAACATCCTGTTTTGGGCTATACCTTTCGATCGGACAGTTTTTCACAAAGCGTGTCCTTATGGCTGGAGCGCAGGCATCGCTGGCAAATTAGCACACATGCCATTGGATTCAGCCCGGGAATCGTACCGGCTCTTAATATGTGTGTGATGGAATTTACCAGTCCGGGTGACCGGGTGGTGGTGCAGCCCCCTGTTTACTTCCCGTTTTTTTCCGCCGTTACCAATCATGACAGGGAGCTGGTATATAACCAGCTGGTAAAAAGAGACGGAAGGTATGAAATGGACCTGGATCATCTGGAGGAACTTTTCAAAAAAGGGGTGAAGCTCTTTTTACTCTGTAATCCGCATAATCCCGTTGGAAGGGCCTGGTCCATGGCTGAGCTTAAAAAGCTGGCCGGACTTTGTGTTAAATATGGCGTTCTTGTGATCAGTGATGAGATCCATTCCGATTTGCTTCTGTTCGGGCATTCTCATATACCCTTTGCCTCCCTGGGGGATGATGTAGCCGACCTGACCCTGACCTGTATGGCCCCCAGCAAAACATTTAACCTGGCCGGGCTTTATACCTCGGTTATGATTGTTACTAATCCAAGGCTGAAGAAGAGGTATGAAAAGATCCTGGATGTGGTGCATGTAGGAGGGGATAATATACTGGGACAAGTCGCGCTGGAAGCTGCCTATACTCATGGGGCTGACTGGCTGGACCAGCTGCTTGCTTACCTGGAAAATAATTACACAGCCTTCGTTTCTTACTTCCGGAAGGCCTTGCCGGATCTTCATATTTCTCCCCTGGAGGCGACCTATCTGGCCTGGCTCGATTTTTCCTTTCTGCAGCTGGACGACCAAGGCCTGAATCATTTTATAATTCAAAAGGCCGGACTTGGTCTGAACGATGGTCCCATGTTCGGTCCGGGCGGATCGCAGCATCAGCGTCTGAATCTGGCTACTCCCAAAAGTATCCTTTTGGAGGGAGCCGGCCGTTTGGCAGCAGCAGTGCAGAAGGCCTGATCTTTTTGTATATTTAGAAGTTAAAAGGGATCGTTAATTGCTTGCAGATGAGAGTCAGGTTTTCTTTCACTTTTAAAATCCTGATGCCATATTTGGTACTTGCTCTTATTTTCCTTCTGGTTTTTCTGGGGGCCAGTAAGAAGGGTCATTTGGCGGAACAGTGCTTATCTCTTTCCGGCATGGCAGTATCCATTGGCCTGGGGCTTGTTCATTTATGCTGGTTGATTAAAGCACTGAGTCGGCTCAATCATCTTGCAGAGCAGTTGATCAGGGGAAATATACCCGATTTCAAAGCCGTCAGGACAGGGATGAGATAGGCGATTTGGAAAGAAGCCTGGAGAAGCATGTTAGCAAGCTCAAAAATATTGCTGCGTTTTCAAGATCCATGGCCACCGGCGAATTTACCGGACAATATGAGAAGCTAAGCGGGGAGGACGAATTGGGGGATGCTATTAATAAGCTGAAAAAGAGCCTGATGAAAACCTTGGAGGAGAGCGAGTCCCGGCGGAGGGAAGAGGAGAACCGCATCTGGGCAGCTCAGGGCCTGGCCAAGTTCAGTTCGCTGTTCAGAGAAGTGGAGGATGATCTCCAGGAACTGGCCACCCTGCTGATGAAAGAACTGGTAGACTATACGGAGGCTGATATGGGAGCACTTTTTATCTCCGTAGAGAAGGAGGGTAAGGAAGAACCTTATCTCGAACTTGCAGGCAGTAATGCCTTTGACCGGCAGAGACAGATCGATGCCCCTTTCAGGTTCGGAGAGGGCCTCGTGGGGAGAACGGCCCTGGAGAAAGAGCTGATCTATCTGACGGAGCTGCCTTCCGATTATATAAAGGTTCGTTCCGGACTTGGAGAGGATAGCCCTTCATCCATCCTTCTGGTCCCCGTAATGCTGGATCAACAGGTGCTTGGTGTTATGGAGCTGGCTTCCCTGGGAGAGCTTCCGCCGCATCAGATCGATTTTGTCAGGCATCTGGCCGATGCCCTGGCAACCACCCTGGCCAAAGTTAAAGCCAGCCTGCGGAACAAGGTATTATATGAGCAGACCAGAAAACAGGCGGAAGCACTTTCCTCCCAGGAACAGGTGTACAGACAAGATATGGAGCGACTTGAAAAAGCGGTCGAGCGTTCCCGGAACAGAGAAGCAGAATTGATGGAAGCGATAGAGAAACTTCGAAAAGGATCGTCCTGATCCTCCCGCTATAAGCATATTGTCAGCTCCTTCGAAGAGAATAATGACATAATGACATGCTAATCCTGGGTGAAAGCGACAAAATGACATTATCCTGAATCATTTGAGCTTTGGTATATGCTTTGAACTATACGGGTCAGAATAATATACTCAAAAAATAACAAAACAAACAGGAGGAAAGAAAATGTTAGCAAGAATCAACAGAAACTATGCTCCCGCTTACTGGGACGATTTTTTCAACGACAATTTTTTCAAGCACTTGAACCAAACAAACTGTGACGAAAGCAGGCCGGCCGTTAATGTATCTGAGAACGACCATGGATACACCATTGAACTGGCTGCCCCCGGAATCGACAGGAAAGCGTTCAATCTTGAAATTGAGGATAATGTACTGACCATCTCTTCAGAGAACAAGGAGAGCAAGGATGAGCAGAAGAGGAATTACCTTCGGAGAGAATTCAGTTTTCAGTCATTTAAACGCAGTTTCCAGCTTCCTGAAACGGTCGACCAGGATCAGATTTCTGCCACTCATGAGGCTGGTATTCTGAAACTGACTCTGCCCAAAAAGGAGGAGATGATTCAAAAAGCTCCCAGGCAGATTGCTGTTAAATAGGATGTTGAGGTAAATCAGGCAGGGACCCGGACGGGTTCCTGCCTGATTTTTTGTATTTCATCTTCCCCCAGGTCATCACGATGACTCCCGCGATGGTCACCAGTCCCCCGATCAATTGAAGCATTTCAGGTAAAATGGACAGATAGATTAGTGAACCTGCCAGCACGAACAGGCTTCGTGTTGCCTGGATAATCATGGTCCGTGAAGCTTCAATGTATTTCAGAGCTGAATACTAGGCAAGTCCAGTGATAAAAGGTCCCAGCAATGAACCAATAGCCATGTTCATGGCTGCCGTTCCCGAAATGATAAAACTCTCCCTCCGGATGATCATGGCTCCCACTGCAAACAGGAAAAGGAAGGCAACCCGGTTCAGCGTAAGAATTCCCGGATGGATATCCTTGATCCTGCTCTTGGCAGTAATAATGCTGATGGATGAGAAGACTGAAGAAACCAGGATCCATCCGGAGCCTGAGCCAAAGAATTCGGCAATACTTGTATCCCTGGTATAGGTGATCAGGATCACCCCTCCGATGGTCAGTACGATTCCAATGGCCTCCACATTGTTAAATCGTTCACCCAGGAAGCGGATCCCCAGGATGGTTACAAAAATAGGGGTCAGGTTGGAGAGGAAGGAGATGGTGGTGGGATTCTCCGCCTGTTGAATGGCCAGAAAGAGCAAGCTGGCAGCCCCCAGTTCGAGGAAGCCGATAATGACCAGTGTTCTATTGGAAGCCCTGGTTAATCCGGGTATTTTCCTGATCATTCCTGTTATGGTCAGGAAAGGAAGGATCCATATCAGGGCGAAACCAAACCAGTAGAACTGGAACTGATAGTAGTTTACCTCAAGCAGGGCAGCTTTGGAGAAGACATATACATTGGCCATGCCAAGGGTTGCCAGGAAAGCCAGGGAAATGCCCTTTACCGTGGGATTGATCTTGGAGAAAATATCGTTCAAAAGTAATTATGGACGTTTCACAGGAATAAAAAAAACCGGGGGATTCCCCGGTCTTTTAACAGCAAATAGAATAAATTGTTTACAAGCTGGATTTAATCTGTTCTGTTTCCTTTTCGAAGCCTGGTTTTTCAAGCAGGGCAAACATGTTCTTTTTATAAGCTTCCACACCTGGCTGATTAAATGGATTTATACCCAGCATATAAGCGCTGATACCGCAGGCATTTTCGAAAAAATAGAGCAGCTGTCCCAGCCACCGTGCATTCAGTGCCGGCATGGAGATGCGAATATTGGGAACACCCCCGTCCAGGTGAGCCAGGATAGTGCCCAGCTCTGCCATTTTATTTACATGGTCGATATTCCTTCCTTCCAGATAGTTAAGCTGGTCCAGATTGGCAGGATCCCCGGGAATTTTTACCTGGTGATTTGTATGTTCCACACTGATCACAGTTTCGAAGAGGCTTCTTTCACCTTCCTGGATATATTGTCCCATGGAGTGAAGATCGGTGGAGTTATCCACAGCTGCAGGGAAAATTCCTTTCCCCTCTTTCCCTTCACTCTCTCCGTACAGTTGCTTCCACCATTCCGAAACATAATGGAGTTTATTATGATAGTTCACCAAAAGCTCAATTTTCTTACCGGAACGATAGAGTGCATTTCGTGTGGCAGCATAAAGGGCCGCAGGATTCTCTTCCAGGTCCAGGGAGGGATCGCAGCGACGGCTCATCTCCGCGGCACCTGAAATAAATTTTCTGATGTCCACCCCGCATATGGCCAGCGGGATCAGTCCCACCGGGGTAAATACCGAAAATCTTCCCCCCACATTATCCGGGATTACGTAGATGCGGTAGCCCTCTTCACCGGCCAGTTGCCTGAGGGCTCCCTTGCCGGAGTCGGTTACAGCAATAATGCGGTCACGGGCTTCCTTTTTTCCCACCTTGTTTTCCAGGTGATTTTTAAGGATCCGGAAGGCCAGGGCTGGCTCGGTAGTGGTTCCGGATTTGGAGATGACCACCATGGAGTAGCTCTTTTCATCCAACAGTTCCAACAACTCATACATATAATCCTCCCCGATGTTCTGCCCGGCAAAAAGCATATGAGGAGCTTTCTGGTCTTTCTTCAGATGTGCAAAATTATGGGCGAGGGCATCATAAACGGCACGAGCCCCCAGGTAGGAACCACCGATTCCCACAACCACCAGGATTTCGCTTTTCTCCTTTAAACCTGCGACAGCCTGTTCTATCTTTTCGATTTGCTCCTGGCTGATTTCCGAGGGAAGATGGAGCCATCCCAGGTAATCATTTCCCTTTCCATTTCCCTGGTAAAGAGTAAGTTGTGCTGATATTACTTCCGGGGAAAGCTGTTTGATCTCCTTTTCCGGGATAAATTTATAAACCCTTGAACTATCCAGATTGATTTGTTCCATGGTCTTTGCTTCTTGTATGAGTGTATAATATTGCTCAAAAGTAAGTAAAAAACTTTTTTACATCTTCATTTGATTCGTGAAGGATTTTTGGGTTACTTATATGATAAATGAAATGAAATGACAGAGATTGAAAAACTGGACAGAATTGCCATCAACGTCAGGTCGCGTAAATTGCTCTACCAGCTTCTGGACGAGAATCCGGAATTTGAGGGCATCCTCAGAAATTCCAAGAATGAAACCGAAGTGGTTGTGGGAGTGCGGGAATGGATCGAACGAAGCTTCAGGGACCGGGAGGATGCGTTCAGGTTTTATCATGCCAGGCATTCAGGAACAGAACTCTTTGACAATCTGGAATGGCGCGACTATGCTATCATACGGATACTCGATTACATTGATCATGCAAGTATCGAATACCCCGATCTGAATCTGCGTGGTGAGCTTGCAGTTAGCAATCCCCTGAGGTTGATCTGGCTGGCAGTTCATAAAGGCACCGGTGGAGCCAAGCCCGATTTTTTCATCGACATGATCATGTTGTTCAGGCAGCTTCGTGGAGAAAGTGAGCAACCGGTATTTTCGCCTGAAAATGTAGCCACCTGGATGGATCGTTATCCCTCGGGCCTGGATCAGCGAATAGTCAGACTCCGGGAAGAAAACAGACAGAGGATAATCCGGATCCTGGCGGAGCAGATTGACAGGGGAAAGATTATTAGCCAGAGGTATTACTTTGAACCCGGCCTGGATTTGTCCGGAAAGGTGAAAAAGATGGAAGTGTGGTGGCAGGATTACCGCTTCCACCTCCGTTTTTCCATTCGTTCCCCGGACCTGCTCAATGAGCTGCTGGATCATTCGCTTGATCCTGACACCATGAAGATCCTGAAGGATGCCGAGAAGGCCGGGATTCCTTTCTTTGTGAATCCCTACTACCTTTCCCTGCTGCATGTCAGGGTCCCCTATTTTGCTGTGGGAGCAGATCTTGCAATCAGGTATTATGTCTTGTACAGCAAGCAGCTTGTGGAAGAATTCGGGAAAATCGTTGCCTGGGAGAAGGAGGACCAGGTGAAGCCCGGCTTGCCAAATGCAGCAGGCTGGTTGCTTCCCGAGGGGCATAATATCCACCGGCGTTACCCGGAGGTGGCCATCCTGATACCTGATACCATGGGAAGGGCCTGTGGAGGATTGTGCTCATCCTGTCAGCGGATGTATGATTTTCAGGGTGGAAGGCTCAATTTTGATCTGGACAAACTGAAGCCCGGCGAAAAGTGGGGCGACAAGCTGAAAAAACTGATGGCCTATTTTGAGAAGGATGCGCAGCTGAGAGATATCCTGATTACCGGGGGTGACGGACTGATGAGTTCCGATAAGTCACTTCATCTGCTTCTGGATGAGATTTACAACATGGCACTCAGGAAAATCCACCGGAATGAATCGCTTCCCGAAGGAGAGAAACTGGCAGAGCTGGTCAGAATCAGGATCGGGACCCGCTTGCCGGTATATTTGCCACAGCGGATCAACCAGAATCTTATGACTATCCTCCGAGAGTTTAAGGAGAAAGCTGTAACTGCCGGGATCCAGCAGTTCCTGATCCAGACCCATTTTGTATCGCCAATGGAAGTAACACCGGAATCGAGCAAAGCTGTCCGGATGCTGATATCGGCCGGCTGGACGGTCACTAATCAGCTGGTTTTTACAGCGGCAGCTTCCCGGAGGGGCCATTCCGCGAAATTGCGAAAGGTGCTGAACGATATTGGGGTACTGCCTTATTATACGTTTACTGTGAAGGGATATATGGAGAATAATTCAGGATTTACACCCAATGCTCGGATCGTCCAGGAACAGCTTGAAGAAAAGGCAGCAGGAAAGATTTCCCCGGAACATGAGGATATCATCAGGAAGTTTCCCGAGGAGACCGGCACCATGGTCGAGAATATCGAGGCCCTCAGAAAATCTGCCGGTTTGCCTTTTCTGGCCACTGACCGGAACGTACTTAATCTTCCCGGGGTAGGTAAGAGCATGACGTATAGAGTGATAGGTATTACACGCTATGGTCGTAGAATCCTGGAATTCGATCATGATAAAACGAGGCGTCACAGTCCCATCATTGAGAAAATGGGTAAGGTCATTATTATCGAGTCGAAATCGATCCATGAATACCTCAGTCAATTGGAGGATCTGGGTGAGGACAGGGAGGACTATAAGGGATTATACGGGTATTCCCTGGGTCAGACCGAACAGCGTAGCCCGGTATATGAGTACCCGGAGTATACTCTTCAGATCACCGGCGAGATGACTAACCTGCAATTATAAGCAGACCCGGTTTAGCTAAATGTTGCTATCATACATGCTTTATCAAATTAGCCTAATGATGAAACAATTCCGATATGTCATTGCTTTCCTGTTTGTTATCTTTAGTGTTCAACCTTTGCGGGCCCAGAAGACTGGGCTGGAATCCATAAACATCAACGATCTGAAGCGGCATATGCAGTTTTTGGCTTCCGATGAACTGGAAGGACGCGAAACCGGTTCGCCAGGTCTGCAGGTGGCAGCGCGTTATCTGGCGGTGCAGGCAGAATCGCTGGGTCTCCTGCCCCTTGATAAAGATAAGGATTACATGCAGCCCTACCTGATCCGCGAGCGGGCTTATGATCGTGAAAACAGCAGCATCACCATCTCCGCAGCTGACAGTGTAAGTGTAAGCTGCACCGAACCTTTCTATTTCCTTCCTGCGCCCGGAGCGGACCATACTGTAATTGAAGGAGAGCTGGTCTTTGCTGGTTACGGAATCAATTCGGAGGAACATGGCTATAATGATTTTGCGAACATCGATATTCAGGACAAGGTGGTATTGATCATGAACCGGGCTCCAATGAACGAAGAGGGTACGGAGTCGCAGTTTGATCATGGCAAATGGACGGGGATGCAGAATTTTCAGTATAAAATGCCTTATATCTTTTCCCGGCAGCCCAGGGCTGTACTGATCGTGATGGACCCCAAGTCGGGAATGGAATCCATTGAAGATGTGAATCCTGCAGTGGCCAGGTATCTCAGCAAGTCAAGGGTGCTTTACACTGAAGATGTTGAGCAGGAGGGCACCAGTTCGGTGAACCGGCCGGGAATGGTAATGATTCATCGCCGGGTGGCCGATCAGCTTCTGGCTAAGGCAGGAAAGAATCTCGGGGACCTGCAAATGGAGATAGACCAGAATTTTTCCCCGCAATCATTTTACCTGGAAGGGACCAGGGTAAAGATCGAATTAAATATGGAGACCCGTGACCGGGAGGTGTTCAATGTATTTGGTCTGATCGAGGGGAGTAATCTGGTCCAGAAGGATGAGGTGGTGATTTATATGGCACATTACGACCATGTGGGAACCGATGGCCAGGGAGCCGTGTTTAATGGTGCCGACGATAATGCATCGGGAACTGTAGCGCTTCTTGAGATTGCTGAAGCTTTCCTGAAGGAAACGAAAAGACCTGGCAGGAGAATCGGGATTCTCTGGGTATCGGCCGAGGAGATTGGTCTTTATGGTTCACAGTATTTTGCAGAACATCCCCTGGTGCCAGGTGAGAAAATTGCCGCCGTGATTAATCTGGATATGGTGGGCAGGACCAAAATGAAAGAGGATGAGCTTAGCACCCGTTCAGGACTGACCATCCAGGGGGGCGATTCGGTGAAGGTTATCGGAGGCTTGCAGAGTAAAGTATTAATGAAGATCAACAGGCAGACACTGGCAGAAGCCGGACTGGTGGGCAATTATCAGTACAATAACCTGACCGATCCCAATCGCTATTTCTTCCGCAGCGACCATATTAGCTTTGCCCGGAAGGATATTCCTGTACTGTTCTATTCAACCGGAACCCAGAGGGATTATCATTTGATAAGCGATGTAGAGGAAGTCATCGATTACGAAAAATTCCTGAAAATGACCAAGTTTTGCTACCGGACAGGATTCAATGTGGCTCAGTACAAAGGACCCATAAAGGTCGACAATCCAATGACTTCGTGGTAAAGGCTTACAGCGGCTGCAAATAGATATTCCGGAATTGCATGGGGCCACCTTCCGACTGTATAGCGATATTACCCTCTGTCAGGCTCATGCCGGTTCCTTTATTTTGCAGAACGCCATTCACATATAATTCAAGGCTTCCATTCAGGGAGGTGATATCGTAACTGTTCCATTGGCCGGCAGCTTTTTCACTGCTCTCCTCGAATTTGGGAATTGCCAGGTAGCGGCGATCCTCAGAGGTGACAAGATAGGTGGAGTCCATGACGGTAATTGCAGCACCTTTGCCCATCAGTACGATGTCGCCCGCTTTGCCGTGCATTAACTGGGCTTCCACGCAATGGGGAAAGATAAGTTCCCTGCCCTGGACATTAATCAGCACGCCACTGTTGGAGGGTTCTTCGGTCCATCGCCATTCCAGGTGAAGTTTGTAATTACTGTAGGTTTCTTTGGTCCGGATATAGCCAAAGGGATCCCCAAGAGTATTCAACAGGCCATCTTCCACAAAGAAGAGATCCCCGGGTTCTCCATCGTCGCTATCCACAATGATATTCCAGTTGTCCAGGTCCTGTCCGTTAAACAGCTCGATCTTCTTTTCTGTGCTGCAGGATAGTATCCCCAGTGAGAGTGTCAGTAAGAGGGCTGACTTCAGTAATGTTTTCATAAGAGTTGATTTCGGATTATATGGGTTTAAGCAATCGCAAGTTATAAATTTTAAAATACCTCCGGAATAAAAGTCTGATCGGAAAGCGGAGGCCTGATATACCCCTCCTTGATGATGGGAGGGAGGTTGATTTTTTTATGCCTGATCTCCTCATAGGGGATCATGGTGAGCAGATGGTGAATGGTGTTCAGCCTGGCTCGCCGCTTGTCATCGGCGTTGACAACAAACCAGGGAGATGTTTTGGTGTCCGTGTAGGAGAACATCTCATCTTTGGCCTTACTGTACTCTATCCATCTGCTCCTTGACTGCAGGTCCATGGGGCTGAATTTCCAGCGCTTCAGGGGATCATTGATTCGTTCACGGAAACGGTGCTCCTGCTCTTCATCGCTTACGGAGAACCAGTATTTGACCAGGATGATTCCGGAGTGTATCAGCATTTCTTCAAAACGGGGACAGGAACGCAGGAAATCCCAGTACTCCTCTTCCGAACAGAACCCCATCACATGTTCCACCCCGGCCCGGTTGTACCAGCTGCGGTCAAAAAGAACAATTTCACCTTCAGCTGGAAGTTGGGCCACATATCGCTGGAAGTACCATTGGGTTTTTTCGCGCTCCGTGGGCACCCCCAGGGCTACTACCCGGCAGATTCTGGGATTCAGGCGCTGAGTAATACGCTTAATCACTCCTCCCTTACCGGCAGCATCGCGGCCTTCGAAAACAACGACCACCCGCAGGTTCTTTGCCTTTACCCACTCATGCATTTTTACCAGTTCCAGCTGCAGGCGCTCCAGTTCGCTGAAATATTTTTTTTTATTTAGTCTCTTTGCTTGGGAAGTCAGAACAGCATCCACGGACTGTTTCTGCTTGTGGCTTTTAGTCATATCGGACAGGGTGTATGGGTAAATTTAGCAAAAATAGCTAATACTATCACCCGCGTTCAGCAGTTCTGCAGCCTTTTCAGAGCCTTCATGTTCCACCTGGAAAATCATTGGTCCCGAACAGGCGGTCGCCCGCGTCTCCCAGACCGGGAACAATATACCCGAACTCATTCAGTCCATCATCCAGGGCAGCCAGGAATATTTCTACTTCGGGATGGTCCTTCGAGATCCGTTCAAGCCCTTCCGGAGCGCCTACAATGCAAACGAGTTTCAAATTGCCTGCTCCTTCTCTCTTTAATATGTCAAGAGTGGCACTGGCACTTCCCCCTGTTGCCAGCATGGGATCCAGGACCAGAACCACTGCCTTTTTCATCCGGTAGGGAAACTTGGCATAATAGCTCTTCGGTTCCAGGGTCTTATGATCACGGTACATGCCCACGTGGCCAATTTTTGCAGTGGGGATCAAGCCGGTGATGCCATCCACCATTCCAAGCCCTGCGCGGAGCACCGGTATGAGCACGATATCCCTGGAGAGTACACTGGTAACACATTTTTTCATCGGGGTTTCTGTTTCCGTTTTTCGTAATGGGATATCCCGGGTGATCTCATAGGCCATCAGCCCGGCAATCTCATTGAGGTTTTCACGGAACTCCTTGGTGCCGGTGTACTTATTTCTGATATGGGTCAGTTTATGCTGTATAAGGGGGTGATCAACGATATGATACATGGATCAGTTATTTAAAGACAGAGGGGTCTGTTTCTCTCTGATCGCCACGGAAAGCGGCTACAAATGCCTGGGCGAATCCTGAACTTAAACATTTATTTTTGAAATTATTTGCGTCTTTTACAGAGTCGAATGCACCCACTGTGATCCGGTATGAACCCTTGTAAAAATATTCAAAAGTCTGGTAGCTCTTACCGTCAATCAGAACGGTCGGAAAGCTATCCGGATTCAAACTGGAAATGATCTGTACCCGGAATACCACCCCGTTGGGGTCCGCTTGCACCCCGAGCACAGGTTCTGAAAGAATTTCGGGCTCCGGGGTAAATGCAGGCTCTGCCTGAATTAGGGATTCTGCGGCAACGGCGGGCCCGGCGATTTGCTGAATAACCAGGGAGATGTCTTTATTGGATGAGCTATCCGGGAGAGAAATTCTAATGGCTTTACCTTCAGGTCCCGACGACTCCGTCCGGGAGAAAAGTGCCGCCCGGTTCCGGGGATGTATGGACATTCCCAGTTCGTCCAGAGGACCATTGATTGATTTGCCCAGGTTCCTGGGGTGCTCCCAGTCTTTTCCGTTATAGGGACAGATAAAAATATCATAGCCTCCGTATCCTGAATGACCGCTGGAAGAATACCAGAGATTATTCCGGCCATCCAGAAAGGGGTACCATTCATGACCACTTGAGTTGATGGATCTGCCAAGATGAAGAGGTTCCGACCAGCCCTCAGCTGTTTTTCGCGTGACAAAGAGGTCCAGCCCACCACAGGTGGGAAGGCGATCTGAAGAAAAGACCATCATCGATCCGTCGGAAGAGATCGCCGGGTGCAGGTAACGGGATGAATCTCCGGCAAAGGGAAGTTGACGGATTTCGGAGACTTCATTATTGACAATGGACATTTCATATATCTTTTCCATGGCCGGATGATCGGTAAGCACTATTCTTTTGCTGTAATATCCCCTGCGCTTGTCACTGGAAAAAGAGAATGCAGCCGGGGAGCAGGAGAATTCCTTATTGGCAAAAAGTGGCCGGCTGATTTCCGGATCTGGGCGGTCCATCTCTGTCAGGTAAGCTGTTTCATCTCCGGTTTTAATGAAAATGATTCCATCCTGGTAAAAGGCTACATCGAAGCAGGGTCCGTTTATTTGAAGATCCAGGGTGTCGAACAATAAGCCCTCTGCAGTTTGTAAGGTTTCTGCCAGGGAAGTATGCGAAGGGGGGCAGGCCGGGTACAGGATCGAACAAATCGCAATCAGGTTAAAGGAAAGCAGGTTCATTTGAACAAGATAATTACTGTTGTGTTATCTGAAATAGAATGAAGGCATTATCAAAGATAGGAGATTTTATATTTTCCGATCAATTAAATAGTTAAGAAAGTGTATTTTTTATTCACTGCACTTTTTCCTAAATTGTAAGCCTAAATAAAAACAAATTAAATCCTTTCAACATGAAAAAGGCACTGTATCAACAATCAAAGTTTTTTGTAATCGGACTGATTACCACTACTTTGATTCTTTTCTCCGGATGTAAGCAAACTCAAAAAAAGCTGGAAAAGGAGACTCCGGCCGTTGAGGAACTAAAGCCCAGGGGGGATGTGGTAGAGGAGCTTTCCGGTTATGAGGTTCCCACTTCCTACGATATCACAAAAGGTATTTACCAGGCAGGAGCACCCTATATACTTTCTCTTTCCAACGGCCCTGAAAAAGCCAGTGAGTATATCACACAGCGGGATAAAGTGCTTAATCTGGGTGTTTATGCCACCGACCTGGCTTATGCGACCACCTATATGATGAAGCAGGGGACCATGAACTACCTGGAGGCATCAAAAACTTTAATCGACGATCTGGGGATTTCCACCACCTTTAATACTTCCTATGCCGAGCGTATTGAGAAGAATATTGATGATCGTGATTCCCTGATACAGATTGTCACAGAATCTTTTAATGACACATGGAATTATCTGGTTGAAAATGAGCAGGATGTTTTAGCAAGGCTGGTCGTTGTCGGCAGCTGGATCGAAGGGGTTTATATCACCACCAATGTAGCAAAGAAAGCCATTGACAATACCTCTTTGCTGGAGGCTCTGGCCAAGCAGAAGAAGTCACTGAATGAGCTGGTGGATCTGCTGGAGTCGGTCAAGAATGTGGACGAAGTTAAGGACTTGTATAAGAGCCTTTCTGAAATTCAGGAACTGTTTGAGGGAGTAGGAGATCTTATGACAGAGGAGCAGCTGAAAGTTATTTCAGAATCCATAGCTGCATTGCGGAACAGTATCGTGTAGTACAGAATCAGCCTCCACGGGTTGATCAGACATAATGAAAGAGGCCGTATTAAATGCGCTGTTACAGCTGTTTGCAATAATAGCTAACGTATCAGAAGATGGTGTTTCTTTCAAAGCCAGGGCAATCGTAAAGTCTTTTCTCAGGCAACACCTGAAAACCAACCTGATCAATAAGTATCTGGTTGTTTTTGATAATTACCTGGAAATACACCATCCCCTTCTGTTTGGCGGTGGTATCGTACATCAGCGACAGACCCATTCCGATACAGAGAAGCTGAGATATATTACCGGGGAGATCAATAGCAGCCTGCTGCAAAGAGAGAAATTCATTGTTTTCCTCAGGCTGGTTGAATTCATCAATGAAGATGATGTGATGACGGATAAGGAATTGGCCTTCATCAGGACTATTGCCGATTCATTCAATATCTCCAGGACGGAGCACGATAATACCAAGAATTTTGTGCTGAATACCTGTGATGCCATTGAAAAGGAAAGGATCTTGATCATCGACAGCATGAAGTCCCCCTTTATTGAGGGAATCAGACATTTAAGAGAGAAGGGTCTGGAGGGAAGGATTTCGATCCTGCACCATGTAAGTACTGATACCTTTGTGTTCCGCTACGTGGGAAATATGAATCTTTTCCTGAACAGCCAGCCTATCATTCCCGACAGGATCGAGCTGCTGGAACATGGATCCTTGATCACGGGATCCCTGATCAGCCCTGTTTATTACAGTGATATCTCCAGAAATTTCCATCATGCCAAGGAGTTCGCAAAAATCTCCTTTCAGGCTCAGAATATTGAGTACAGGTTTAAGAATAGCAGCAAAGGAATACGAAAATTCAGCTTCAGCAAAGAATCAGGCAACCTGATTGGAATTATGGGAGGAAGTGGGGCGGGGAAATCCACCCTGCTTAATATACTATGTGGAAAACTGAAACCGCAGTCGGGTACAATAGCCATCAATGGCTATGATATTCATAAAGATGTGTCTGACATAGAGGGGATCATCGGATTTGTCCCTCAGGATGACCTGCTCCTGGAAGAGCTGACCGTGTTTACTAACCTCTATCTGAATGCAAAACTCTGTTTAAGTAACCTTTCGGAAGTGGAGCTGCGCAAGAGGGTGAACCAGGTTTTGGTGGATCTGGATCTGGAGGAGATCAAACATCTGAAAGTTGGGAATCCATTAAATAAATATATCAGCGGGGGACAGAGAAAACGATTGAATATTGCCCTGGAGCTGATCAGGGAGCCAGCCGTGCTCTTTGTGGATGAACCAACTTCCGGCCTTTCATCCGTAGGATCAGAGAAGGTGATGTTTCTTTTGAAGGAGCAGGCTCTGAAAGGGAAACTGGTGATTGTGAATATCCATCAACCCCATTCTGAGATCTACAAGCTGTTCGACAGGTTTTTGGTGATAGATAAAGAGGGTCATGTTATATATAAAGGAAATCCCATTGATGCCATCACTTACTTTAAGGAGCTAAGTAATTATGTGAATGCCGATGTGGGTCATTGTGCAAGCTGCGGAAATGTAATGCCGGAGCAGATTCTTAAGATGGTAGAAGCCAAGCAGATCGATGAATATGGCAAGGTGACCAGCGAACGGAAGGTTTCTCCGGAGGAGTGGTATGATATTTATTTGGACAGGATTGAATCGAAGCAGAAGATCAAAACCAAGAAGAAGCCTCTGCCTGCCAGGGATTTTCAAATACCGGGCACTTTTGAGCAGTTTACCATTTTCCTGAGAAGGAATATACTCCGTAAACTGACTAACCGGCAGTATATACTGATCAATTTCCTGGAGGCGCCCTTACTCGCCCTGGTCACGGCATGGTTTACCCGTTTTACGGATGATGAATCCTCTACTGCTGCCTATGTTTTCCGTGAAAATATGAATTTGCCCGTTTATATGTTTATCGGGGTTATTGTCGCCATGTTCATGGGATTGATGGTGAGTGCAAGGGAAATCTTTATGGACAGGAAGATACAGGAACGGGAGTCTTTTCTTCATCTCAGTCGTCTCAGTTACCTCCATTCGAAAATCCTTGTATTGTTTCTGATTTCTGCCATCCAGACCTTTTCATTTGTGCTGGTGGGAAATTTGATTCTGGAGATCAGCGGGATGTTCTTTCACTATTGGGCTGTTTTCTTCACCGTTTCCTGCCTGGCCAATATTATTGGCTTGAATATTTCGGCAGGTCTCAATTCGGTATCCACAGCCTTTATTGTGATTCCCTTTATCCTGGTTCCGCAATTGCTCTTCAGTGGGGTGCTGATTCCTTTTGACAGCTTGAATAAGCTGTACGATAATCCTGAGTATGTTCCTGTTATAGGGGAGCTGATGCCCTCCAAGTGGGCCTATGAGGCTGTGGCCGTGCATCAGTTCAAGGGAAACCGGTTTACCCGTGAGTTTTTTGAGATTGACCAGGCCAGGGTCAATGCATCCTACCAGGCCGCCCTGGTTAATGAAGTGAAACAGAGGCTCAATATCATCTGGTATCATTCTCCGGGTGGAGTTGTTCCCGAATTGCATGCTGAGGATTTGGAACTGGTCCGGAACGAATTGACCGGGTTAAGTAAGCTGGGGGCAGTCGCATCATTTGGACCGGTGGAAGGTTTTAGTTTAAAAGGGTTTACAGAGGAGGTGTATGCGGCGGCCATGGATTCCCTGGAAAGGGCCAGGCAAGTTTTTATGAGGCAGAAAAGTGAAGCAGATCGTTTGAAGGATCAGCGCGCCCTGGACCTGATGGAAGAGTGGGGTGGTGAGGAGGCGTTTAATTATATGAGAAAGAAATACACCAATAAAAGACTTGAGGATCTGCTGATGGACAATACCCGCTTGCTTACAGAGTGGAACAATCACCTGGTCCGAAAAATTGCCCCCATTTACCAGGTTCCAAAGTCCAGGGCAGGACGGGCACATCTGTTTGCCCCTGTAAAGAGGATGGGCCCCCTGTCCATGGATTCTTATTGGTTCAACCTAATTGCTATCTGGTTGTCGGCAGTTTTTTTCTATATGACACTGGTCTATGACCTGTTGCGAAGATTTGTAAACTGGAACCAGATCCGGAAATTACGCAAGGGTCTCTGAAATTTGCATGGATCATATAAATCGAATACTATGAAGAAGCAGATCGTTCTTATTTTTGCCATCGGAATTCTATTCCTGGCTTTCCAGTCATTCAGTCCGGAAGGTCTATCAGAAAATGCTTTCCCGGATGAAATCACAACCATCCTGAAAACGTCCTGTTATGATTGCCACTACACTGGTGCTAATGCAGAAAAGGCTCTGAAGGCTGTTAATTTTGAAGAGTGGGAAGGCTTCAGGGTGACCAGGAAGATTGCTTTGCTTGGAGAAATATGCAAGGTAGTGGAAGAGGGGAAGATGCCACCTCAAAAATACCTGGAGCAAAAACCGGACAACAAGCTTACAGAGGAACAGAAAAAGTTGCTGTGTGAATGGACCGGGCAGGAGTTGGAGAAACTGATTCAGGGTAACTAAAGGTGAGGAGTTTGAAGATTTTTGGGACAGGATTGATTGTCTTGCTGGTAGTCCTGCAGTTTTTCAGACCAGAACTTAATCAGAAAGCTTTCGAGCCGGAAAAGGATTTGCTTTCTGTGGTATCGGCCCCTGAAAATATCGCGACCCTGCTCAGGAATGCCTGTTATGACTGTCATTCCAATCAGACGGCTTATCCGTGGTACCAGAAGATCTCCCCGGTGTCATGGTATCTGAACGGGCATATAAATAGGGGTAAGGCAGATTTGAATTTCAGTGAATACGGTACTATGGGCAAAGCCGACCGGATCGGTCTCCTGGTAAAGACCTGTGAGGTTGTGGAGGCTGGAAGCATGCCTCTTCCAAGCTATCAGATCTTGCACAGGGAAGCCAGGCTTAAAAAGAAAGACCTCGATATCCTTTGCAACTGGACAGAAGAGGAGGCCCTGAAAGTGATGCGTGAGTAGTAAAAATACGCTTGAAGTAATATGTTAATTGTTTGACTGCAGGTTGTTTTGAGATTACATTTATCGAATAGAAACCAATACGAAATATTATGAGAAACGCGGTAGGAATATTTTTACTGATTGTGCTGACAGTCGGCCTGAGCTCCTGCGAAAAGATCAAGGGTTGGTTTGATGTGGAAGTCGATACTACCATTGAAGGTGAGCTCTCCATTCTTACGGATCAGAATGAACTGAAATCTGCGGAAGATTATGGATTCAATGAATCTGTTACCGTCCAGCTTTTAAATGATGATCTCTATGACTATGAAGACGAGATCACCGGCTTCAGAACCTCTAATGTGACTTTTGAGGTGTTGGCGGTAGACTCTTCAGATGTTATACTCCGGGCAGGAACAGAATTTCTGATTTACAATGAGGAGAATCCCGGCCTGGTCATTTCGATCCCTTCAGACTGGGTTGTTGAAGTGGGCGCTGCTCTGACCCTTGACGAAGCTGCCCTGGATGTGCTGGATGATATTCTGGATGATATGATTGAATTTACGATTTCTGCAACTGGTTCCTGTAATAAGGGGAATGTGACCATTGAACTCAGATATGGTTTTGAAACCACAGCTATAGCCAATCCCCTCTAAAGATCCTGAACGGAAGTTTATATAAATCTGGCTTTTATGAAAAAGTACATCAAAAGATTACTATGGATCCTTTTAATCGCCTTGATCCTTGTACTAAGCTGGTTTGCCTGGCCCAGGCTGCCAATAATAACGGCTTTTGCAGCCAAAGGGATGTGCTCCAGTGTGTTCCTGGCAGATAAAAGCCCCGGACGGGTAGCTTTGGAGGATTTATCCTTTTTCCCCATCAGCCTGGCCAGATGTAAGATCGATTATGAGGAGAAATCGGTTACTGCCCGGGTGTTTGGCCTGGCCATGCGTAAGGCCGTTTTCAGAGAAGGACTGGGAGCTGTGATAGTTCTGGAGAAGCCGGAAGAGGAGCTGATGGCAGATTCATTTAAGATTCCGGATCCGGGTTACAGCCAGGATACCATTCCCTGGCCCCTGGGTGATGTATTGCGCGAAAACAGTCCGGAAGGGGTAGATTATGAAAGATTAAGCGAAATACTTGATAAAGCCATTGATGATCCGGGAGAGGAGCCATTCAAAAAAACACTGGGTGTTGCGGTGGTATATGATAATGCACTGATCGGGGAGAACTATCTGGAGGGCTATGATGCCTGGACCAGGTTTCATGGCTGGTCGATGACCAAAACAGTCATCGGAGCCATGACGGGGGCCCTGGTGCAGGAGGGCAGAATGGACATTCACAAACCTGCAGGCATCCCTGAGTGGGCCGGAGATGAAAGGAAAGAAATTAGTGTGGAGAACATCCTTCATATGAGCAGCGGGCTGGAGTGGGTGGAAAATTACTTCACCATTTCTGATGCCACCGTGATGCTGATGCAAAGCGATGATATGTATTCTTCGGTGCTTAACAGTGAACTGGCCCATAAGCCAGGCAGTTACTGGAACTATTCATCGGGGGATGCCAACCTGCTTTCAGGCCTGATCAGAGATGCTATCGGGGATTTGGATGAATACCATGGTTATGCCTATACCAGGCTTTTTCACCGCATAGGAATGCTGAATACCGTGGTGGAGACCGATGCCAGTGGATTGTTTGTGGCCTCCTCCTATAGTTATGGTTCTACAAGGGACTGGGCCCGTTTTGGAATGCTCTTCCTGAATCAGGGTATCTTTGAAGGGGATACGGTTCTGACCCCGGAGTGGGTCGAATATATGACAACAGCTGCACCAGCATCGGATGGACAGTATGCGGGGACTTTCTGGCTGAAGGAACCGGATCAAGAGAATGCCCTGGTGGATGTTCCGGATGATCTGTTTTTTGCAGATGGATTCCTGGGGCAGCGGGTCTATGTGATTCCATCCAAAAAACTGGTTGTGGTGCGCATGGGATTTAGCCTGGGCAATTTTTCGCTGAATGATTTCCTGAGGGATATCATTGCCACACTGCCAGCCTGATCTTACAATCAGCCCTGGTTTCTGTCCAGGATGTCCTCGACTTCCTTAAGCAGAACAAAATTCTTATGATCGTAATAGGCTCTCAGGCTCCAGGATTTCTGAAGGACCTCCCTGGCTTTCTCATACTCCTTACGTTTATAGAGTCCCAGCCCGTAAGTGTACTGGTATGATGCATTTTCCGGATACTCTTCCACCAGGGGCATGATGAGGTTCATGCCTTCCTCCAACTTAATATCCCGGGCGATCAGGAAGTGTGCAAACTCGCCTATGACCATGGGATTATCTGATCTCATTGAATAAGCCTTCCGGTGGTAATACTCCGCTTGTTCATAGGATCCGGCCCAATCGTAAACACCTGCATACCAGAGCCAAAGGTTAGCCTCGGGCCAGCCCTGTTGTTCTGTCATTTTCCGGATCTCGTCCAGATAGAATTTTGCCCGGATGCTGTCGCCCCGCGAAGTGGCACAAACGGCCTGCCAGTAATCGAAGGTGGATTTTTGCTGTGGCCAGAGCTCTCTCCCCTTTTCATAGATCCTTTGTTCTTTCTTATGTGCCCCAACATAGTGATAGGCATTGCCCAGCAAAGAATAGGTCCAGGACCAGGACAGCACCTCCTGTTTTTGTGCCAGTTCCAGGCATTTTTCAAAAGCATGAATCGCTTCTTTCCACTCTTCCATATTAAATTTGACCCATCCCAGCTGGTAATGCTTGATCATGGCCTGGGGATGGATAGCCAGGTATTCTTCCAGGTAATAAACCTGTTCTACGGGTTTTTTTTCTACAGTGGCAATAAGAGCGTTTACCTGTAATTGCATATCAGGAGTTAGCCGGAGGATCTGTTCATTGGCTTTGTAGGCCCACTCTTTTGACCGTACCGCCTGCCGGGTGTCCCCGTAGCAGTAGGCTATTTTTAACATGGCCGAGACAAATCCGCTGTCTGTTTCCAGGGCTTTACTGAAGTATTCAATAGCCTCCGGATAATCAAGCCGTGCATAGGCATTTGCCCCCAGGAGATAAAGTCTATATGCCTCGGGCGATTGTGTAAAAACGCTTTTTAATTCATAATGGGTTGCACTTTTCAGACTCCTTATCTCCAGAAAGTCCTTGATCAGATGTGAAAGAGAATCGGCCAGGACAAAAAAATCATTTTCCCTTGCCCCCTGCAGTTCAAAAGATTTATAAATCTCCTCAGATTCTGGATTCATAATGTTTGAGGTGACCCTGATCTTATCTCCCGACTTGTACATGTTTCCAATAATGACTGTATTGGCTTCAGCTTTACGTGCAGCCTCGCCCGCCACGGCGGGTGTGAGAGATGCATAGTTTAATCCGGCTTCTTCTCCAAGAATGTTGTACATGGTTTCATACTGACGCACCGACAAGGCCTCTGAATTTGACAGCGAAGTAATCAGAAGGTTCTGAAGGCCGCCCTGCCACAGGTTGTAAAGAGTGTCGCCTGTCATGTTTTTAAAGGGCAACACGGCTATGGAAATTCCTCCTCGTTCAGGCTTTGAACGGCCCTTGCCAAAAAACTTCGGGTATACTAAAACCAGCACTATACCCAGAAGCAGCACAATCACCACATCACTCAGCCTGAGCTTTCTTCTCCCGGGTACTCCGGAAGCCCGGGTGATTTCCTGTTCCTCAAGCTTTGGAGTTTTGACCAGGCCTTGCGGAGTGATATCAAATACCCAGGACAGCACAAAAGCTACTGGGAGGCCTGCAATAAGCAGAATAATGATAAAAGTGACAGTCCAGTCAGGAAGTCCGAGCCTGGGAAACATGATATCCGCTGCTTCCATAATTATAAAAGCAGTGGCAGCATACATGGTCAGGACCCTGAGTACTCCGCGCCGCTTTAGTTCTTTCCAGAAGCGGAATGGCTGATTCGAGTGCCGTTTCATTCAAGCAGAGGAGTTAGTCATCTGCAATTTACGATAAGAAAGGCCATAAGTCAAATGCACCTTGCAGGCGGGTGCATATTTGCTTATTTTGCAGCATGGAAACAAGTGAATTTAAATAGCTGTAATGAGACCAAATAATCTTTCCCTCATTAAAGTGCTTGTCATTGTTTCTGTTCTTACTCTTTTATCCTGTGTCAGGCATGCGGGGAGCGACTGTTTTCGGGATGCCGATTTCAATGCCGGTTGGTATTTCCATATGGGCGATATCAGTGATCCCTTTGCCGGAGGGGATGAACCGGGGTGGGTTCCGGTACATCTTCCACACGACTGGAGCATCCTTGATTATGAGCTTCAGGACTCCCTGCACGAGGGTCCGTTTTATAAGAATCTGCCGGGAGGGGTGGATGTGGGGTACCTCCGGAACGGGACAGCCTGGTACAGAAAGGAATTTGTAAGTCCCGGGGACAGCGGGGATAAACAGATCATGCTTTCTTTTGATGGGGTACAGTCCCACATGGAATTATGGGTCAACGGCATTTTTATCGGGGAACATGTCTATGGATATACCCCATTTCTCTTTGATATCGCTCCGGCTTTGAAGCCCCCGGGGGAGAAGAATGTGATTGCGGTAAAGACAGTAAATCCGGGGGAGAACTCCAGATGGTTCAGCGGAGCGGGTATTTACCGTTCTGTGAAATTGTCGGTACTTCACTCTCTCGCTATGGCCCCATGGGGGGTGTATGTGACCACCCCGGAAGTGTCAGCTGACCGGGCTTCCATTCATATGGAGATAGAGGTTTCCAATCGCAGAGGGACCGGGGCGGAGGTTAGCGGAGAGATCCTGATTCATTCGCCCGATAACAGAGAATTTGTTTGGAAAACCGATACACTTATTGTTGGTCCGGGCCTGAAAGAGACTCTTATTGCCTCTGGCTTTCTGGATCAGCCATACCTGTGGACCATCGATGAACCCTGTTTGTATCAGGTTGAGGTAAGTTTGCTGGAAGCTGGCCAAGAGACTGATTCTTATAGCACCCGCTTTGGAATCAGGTCCATCGCTTACAGCGCGAATGATGGATTTCTGCTAAATGGAGAGGAGCTCCTGATGAAAGGAGCCTGCATGCACCACGACAATGGACTGCTGGGTGCGGCGGCATTTAAAGACGCCGAATACCGGAGGGTGAAGCGGATGAAGGAGAACGGGTATAATGCCATCCGTACCAGCCACAATCCGCCTTCTGAGTTTTTTCTGGACGCCTGCGACGAGCTGGGAGTGGTGGTGATTGATGAATCGTTCGATCAATGGGAGGAAGCAAAACGTCCCAACGACTACTCCAATTATTTTAAGGAGTGGCATATCAGGGATATTCAGGCCATGGTGTATCGCGACCGGAACCATCCCAGTGTGGTGATGTGGAGTTTTGGTAATGAGGTTAGGGAGCGGGCCGACCCGGAAGGCATAGAGATCGGGAAAATCCTCTCTGAGGCCATCCGGGAAGTGGATGATACCCGGCCCCTTACCCAGGCGGTTTGTGCTTTCTGGGACCAGCCCGGCAGAGAATGGGACTATTCTGAAGGAGCTTTCAGTATGCTGGATATCAGCGGTTATAATTATCAGTTCACGGAATATGAACCCGATCATGCGAAGTTTCCAGAACGTATAATATATGGTTCAGAAACCTTTCCAAAGTATGCCTGGGAAAACTGGGAACTGGTGAAGCGGCATCCCTGGGTTACAGGAGATTTTGTCTGGACCGGCATGGACTATATCGGTGAATCGGGAATAGGACATGATTATTTCTTTGATCCGGATATGGAAAGGGAACCTACCTTTCTGATGCCCTGGCCCTGGTATGTTTCCTGGTGTGGAGATCTGGACATTCTTGGCAATAAAAAGCCTCAGTCGCTTTACAGGGATGTGCTCTGGGGTGAAAGCAAACTGGAGATACTGGTTTCGACGCCTGTTCCGGAAGGGCAGGAACCCTGGCTTAGTAACTGGGGCTGGCATGATGAGTTGCCTCACTGGAACTGGAAGGGGCATGAAGGCAAGGCTTTCAGAGTAAAAGTCTACTCTTCCTTCCCGGAAGTTAGACTGGAACTGAACGGAGTAATTATTGGGAGCAAAACCCTTGACTCGGCAGATCGCTACACAGCAGAATTTGAATTGCCCTATGCTTCCGGCGAACTAAAGGCCATTGGTATTCAGGGAGGGAAGGAGATGGAGACCAAAATACTGCTTACTTCGGGGGATGCCAGTGAATTGTTTCTGGAGGCTGAAAAGGATCAGATTGCTGCAAACAGGAATTCCCTGGTATTTATAAATGTAAGCTCTCTGGATGTTAAAGGCCAGTCGGTTCTTAATCATGAACCGGAGCTCAGGGTGGATGTCGCCGGTCCGGTCTTCCTGATGGCAGCAGGCAATGCCAGTCCAGAACACCAGGGAAGTTTTACCGACGAGGTTTTTGACCTGTTCAGAGGTAAAGGCATGGTGATACTCCGATCGACCGGCAAGCCCGGAGAAATTGTGGTGGAAGTCTCATCGGAAGATCTGAAGCCAGCCAGGCTCACTCTGCATGCAGAGTAAAGCAATGATTACAAATCGGAAAATCCCTCATTTATCCATTGGCTCATCCACTGGATCTGCTCAGGGTTCCATAGTTGTTTATGAAGCATGGTCCGTTTGGACCGAAATGCAGGAATTCTGCCCGGATACCTGGATTCTCTGGCAAAGCCATGCATAAAATTTGCTTTCAATACGAATTATGCTCTACCTTTATCATTGTATCAATACCACCATTATGAAAAAAGTAACAACAATTCTTGTTCTGTTTTTGGCAGTGTGAGCCATGTATGGGCAGGATATCATTGGAACCTGGAATGGAGCATTCACAGTTGAGCCTCCTCAGGGCGATGCAATAACATTAAGGATTGTATTCCATATTGAGGCTGCAGACGACGGCTTCAACACTACCCTGGATAGTCCTGATCAGAACGCCTTTGGGATAGCGACTGATGCCACTACCTTTTCAGAGAAGGAGTTAAGCAATAAAATAGGGGAACTTGATTTTGTATTTACGGGAAAACTCACTGATGCCGGGAGCATCGATGGTTCATTTACCCAGATAGGACAAACCTTTGATCTGGATTTGACCAGGCAGGATGAGTAGCCGGCATTGCTTCATCATTCAGAAAAATTATTTTTGCATAAATCTCTTTTGAAGAGCTTATGCGGGAAGCTATTACCTGAACTTTCTGCCACCGGGAGAAGTCAACTTTGAGGGCTATGGATAATTATGATGTGCTCGTGGTGGGGGCTGGCCCTGCCGGTTTGCTGGCTGCAGGCAGTGCGGCCCAGAGAGGTTCCAGGGTGCTTGTGCTGGAGAAAATGAGGCAGGAGGGCAGAAAGCTTTTAATAAGCGGGAAGGGCCGGTGCAATATTACCAACGATGCAGAAGTCACGGAGTTTGTCAGGCATGTCCATCCTTCCGGCCGCTTTCTTCGTCCTGCTTTCGGACAATTTTTTTCTAAAGAGATTCTGGAGCTGCTTCATCAATATGGAGTGGAGACTATTTGCGAACGTGGAGGTCGATACTTTCCTGCCAGTAACCATTCCTCAGATGTGTTATCGGCGCTTCTGAGATGGTTAAAGGAGCTGAATGTGGAAATCCGTTGTGGGCACAGGGTCGAAAAACTGATTTTGGTAAACCGGGTCATTCAGGGTGTTCAGTCCGACGGTCAGGAATTCCGGGCCCCCAGGGTGATCCTGGCCACCGGAGGGAAATCCTATCCGGCCACCGGATCGAATGGGGAAGGATATGAACTGGCACGTTCAGCGGGGCATACACTTACGCCGGTCAGACCAGCCCTGGTTCCTCTCGAAACTACAGGGGATATGGCCCGGAAGCTTCAGGGCCTTACCCTGAAAAATGTAAGGGCCACGGTTTGGGTGAATGATAAGAAAAGAGCAGAAGATTTCGGAGAGATGATCTTTACTCATTTCGGACTCTCGGGCCCTGTTATACTTACGCTCAGCAGGATGGTGGTTGATGCATTGCGTGAGGAGAGTCAGGTGGAGGTATCAATCGATCTGAAGCCCGCTCTGGATGAGCAAAAACTGGATACGCGCCTGCTTCGGGATCTGAATGCTTCAGGGAAAAAATTAATTACCAATCTCTTTCGAAACTGGCTGCCGGCCTCCATGATTCCGGTTTTTTTGGATACCCTTGGAATTGATCCGGCCAAGGAGGGTCATCAGATCTCATCGGGAGAGCGAAAGGCGATCCGGAACCTGATGAAGGACCTGCGGTTTAAAATCCAGGCACATCGTTCGTTTAAAGAAGCCATTATTACCGCAGGTGGTATTCCAACAGCCGAGATATCCTCAAAAACCATGGAATCCAGGTTGGTGCAGGGACTCTATTTTGCAGGAGAGATGATCGATCTGGATGCCGAAACGGGTGGATATAACCTGCAGATTGCCTACTCTACCGGATGGCTGGCCGGAAGGTCGTCCTCCGGATTATAGTTGTAACTCCACCTTTTTTCTGGAATAATTTTTATACTGAATCAACAATCCCATACATCCGATTTTATCTTTGATCTCCTCATCGGTGGACAATCTGGCTATTGCGTTTACCCGGATGGTTATCGGCTTGGCAACATCAAATCCCAGCCCGATTGATTCCAGATACTTGTCCTGCTCGTTATTATACAGCACATCCCTGGTCTGCTCGTCGATCAGGACAAAGTGCAGGGGATACAGGTTTTTATGGGTGCAGAAGGAAAGTACATAATCCGTAACTAATCAGTCTATTCTCAAAAATAGGTGGTTATAAACAATTTTCCGTGGTTTTACACGAATTTAACTGTGATGCATCTGTGGATTTCTCAGATTCAGTGGATATCAACAAAATCA